>DASVYZ010000683.1:0-2607 GCA_036391935.1 Burkholderiaceae bacterium
TGCCAAGCCGGTCACCGTCGAGCGAGGTAAGGTTGGCTTTGAAACAGCGCAGGTCGGCATCGTTGCTGACGCCAATCAGCTTGACATCGGCGATAAAAGGCTGACCCAGAGCGGAATGGCGTGTGATCTCGCCGAAGCCGAGCGCCACGGCCGGCGCCGCAGATAAAGCATACAACAAGGCGGCACAGGCGGTCGCCTTCATGACGCCGCGAACCGCCGGCGCCACACGCTTGCTGCCGAAGCAACCGCTAGGTCCGGCCGCCTCCCTGGTAGGTATCCCTGCAACTTCCATATCCGCCATTTCCCATTGGAAATGTAAAATCTCATTATGCTCGAAATTCGACATTTCGATGGTTCGACCTGAGCGCTCTATACGCGTTCCATGTGGAAACGTCCCGGATCAACCCAGCTCGCGACAGCTACTCCCCAAAGTGGGAATAGGTCATCGCTAGTTTATATGACAGTTCGATGTCCAACTGTTAATTCTTGCAAATTAACAAGAGCAGTCGTGCATAACAGACAATTCGTACTTGCCTTGCGTTTTTGCTTGTCGAAAAGACATTTTTGTGCTGGCGCTTGAAGCAAGCCGCCGATACGGGATCGGCGGCAGCAAGAGCAGGCAGTCGCAAGGCGGCTTACTGCTTGCGTTTTCGATACAGCGTCCTGCCTGCCAGAGACGCGGCGGCGACAAGCGCGATGACGACCAGAGCGATCGGCAAAGGCACGGGCGATTTGTGCGGCTGCACCAGGGCGGGCCCATCGCGCAACTCTTGCGGGAAAGGCCGCGCGTCGACCGGCACGATCTTCCACTGGGCATGATCGGCCGGCGCGCGGTCCATGTATTCGCCGAAGGAAAACACCGGGTTGGAACCGAAGGCGCGCGACGACGGCACCTGCGGTATGCGCACCACATAGATTGCTTCCACGTCGCTCTGCAATTGCTTCTCGAAACCGTCGAGCTGGCGAGTCGCGCGGCCGCTCACCAGCTCGAGCAAGTCCTGCCCCGCCGCATCGAAAGCCACGGCAGGCAACAGGTGCGTGGTTTCCTCGGTCAGGTAATCGTAGATCTTGCGCCCGCTTTCGAGACTGCCATCCTTGACCGAAAGATAAAAGTAAGCCGCAATCGCCTTGCCCCAACTCGAAGGTCCGCGTTCCGGGATGTTCCAGCCCAGCGCCTTGAACACGTCGAGGCTGATGCCGGCGCAATTGGCCGCCGCATGCTGGTAAGTGAAATCGTGGCGATAGAAATGGTTGTAGGCCCGCTCGACCGCCCCTTGGTAAGCCACCGCCGTGCGCGGATCGTTCAGCACGGCCACAAGCATGTAGGACGGGCGGTAGTACTGCTGTCCGCTGTTCAAGTCCATCAGGTAATTGTCCATCGGCACCGAAGCCGCGACGATGCCTTTCTCGCTGAACGAGTCGAGATTATAGAAATTATTGACGATCCAGTTCGACCAATCGCCGCTCGCACCGAACTTGCCGGTAGCGACGGCAAAGTGGCCGCCATAGGCTTCGTCGTCGTCGCCCTGTGCGCCATTCAGCATCACGCCGAGCACGGCCTTGCCTTGCCACTGGCGCGGCTGTCCGGGATTGCGTTCCCACAGCAGGCGCGCGGTGAAAGCGCTATGCGCACCACCCTGCTCCGCTTGCACGAACTCGGCCAGGGCCTTGGCGCCTTTGGGCGGCGCGAGCACGAGCCTGGCGGCATCGATATTGAAATCGCCGGGCCAGATCGTGCGCGCGACGAAAGCCGGCTTGCCGTCATCGTCCTCCAGCTTGCCGCGCAGGCGTAGTGCCCGATTGGCGAAATATGCCACCGAGGCCTCGTTGTAATACGAACGGTTGCTCGATATCCTGGGCACGACGCGGAAGTCCAGCGTACTGCCATCCGCCGTCTTGAGCTGCTTGCCATCCGCGCTCAAGCTCACCCCATCGGCCACTTGCGGCGAGCCAAGCCAAAGCAGCGAGGGATAGGCCAGCGTCTGCGCCTCGGGCGTGGCCGACCATTGACTGATATCGGCGAGGTTGTCCAGTGAAGTGGAATAAGACGATTGCGGCAGGCCATCCTTGGGCAGGGCCACCAGGTCGTCCTGAAAATACCACATGCCCTGCTTGAGCTTGCCGCAATTGCAACTGCCGCGCGCAGTCCGAAAATCCTGCGCCCGAAACAAACCCAACGAACCATCCTGCAACGCATCCTTGACCGGCACTCCTTGCGCCAGCGCGCCGCCGGCCAACGCCATCCCCACAGCCAACCACCCTGTTCTTATCATCCCTGACCTTTTAGCAACTGTTGTCAATAATGCTTCGATCTTAGACGAAGCATTGGCGTGTGACAATCCATACACTGCTTGCATCACTCACCAACGGGAGCCGCCGTGATTACCTGCTTCATCCGCTACGAGATCGACCCGTTCAAGCGCGAGCTGTTCCGCCGCTACGCCGAACAATGGGGCCGCATCATCCCGCGCTGCGGCGGGCATTTGCTGGGCTACTTTCTGCCCCACGAAGGCAGCAACGACATCGCTTGGGGCTTGATTGCCTTCGACAGCCTGGCTTCCTACGAAGCCTACCGCGCACGCCTCAAAACCGACGAAGAAGGCCGCG
>DASVYZ010000684.1:0-1818 GCA_036391935.1 Burkholderiaceae bacterium
CCAGATCTTCGGCGGGTCGGCCTTCAAGGCAATCCTCGACGAAACGCTGGCGATCCACAAGCGCGTCCTGCGCAGCCGCGTGTTCGTTGCCCTGCATATGCATGCCGGCGACGGCAACGTGCACACCAATATCCCGGTCAATTCCGACGACTACGGCATGCTGCAAGTGGCGCACCATGCGGTGGCGCGCATCATGGTGCTGGCGCGCTCGCTCGACGGCGTGATCTCGGGGGAACACGGTATCGGCATCACCAAGCTCGAATTCCTCACCGAGGAGGAAATCGGTTCGTTCCGCGCCTACAAGGAACGCATCGACCCCGAAGGCCGCTTCAACAAGGGCAAGCTCCTGAACCTGCCCGGCATGCACGCCGACTTGCGCAATGCCTATACGCCCTCGTTCGGCCTGATGGGACACGAATCGCTGATCATGCAGCAAAGCGATATCGGGGCCATCTCCAACAGCGTCAAGGATTGCCTGCGCTGCGGCAAGTGCAAGCCCGTTTGCGCCACCCACGTGCCGCGCGCCAATTTGCTGTACTCGCCGCGCAACAAGATTCTCGCCACGTCGCTGTTGGTCGAAGCCTTCCTTTACGAAGAGCAGACGCGACGCGGCATCTCGATACGCCACTGGGAAGAATTCGAGGGTGTGGCCGATCACTGCACCGTTTGCCACAAGTGCCTGACGCCTTGCCCTGTCGATATCGATTTCGGCGACGTCTCGATGAACATGCGCAACCTGTTGCGCAAGATGGGGCAGAAATCATTCAATCCCGGCACGGCAGCCTCGATGTTTTTCCTCAATGCCAAGGACCCCGCCACCGTCAATGCCGCCCGCAAGGTGATTTTCGGCATGGGCGTGAAGGCGCAACGCTTCGCCAACGATTTGTTCAAACTGGCCGCCAAGAAGCAGACCAAGGCGCCGCCCGCGACGGTGAACAAGCCGCCGATCAAGGAACAGGTGATCCACTTCGTCAACAAGAAGATGCCGGGCAACCTGCCGAAGAAGACCGCGCGCGGCTTGCTCGAAATCGAAGACGACAAGATCATCCCCATCATCCGCAATCCGCAAAAGACCACGGCCAATACCGAAGCCGTGTTCTATTTCCCCGGCTGCGGTTCGGAACGCCTGTTCTCGCAAGTCGGCCTGGCCACGCAAGCCATGCTGTGGGAAGCCGGCGTGCAGACGGTGCTGCCGCCGGGCTATCTATGCTGCGGCTATCCGCAGCGCGGTTCGGGCTTCTACGACAAGGCGGAGCAGATCATCACCGACAACCGCGTGCTGTTCCATCGCATGGCCAACACGCTCAACTACCTCGACATCAAGACCGTGGTAGTGTCTTGCGGCACGTGCTACGACCAACTGCAGGGCTACGAATTCGAAAAGATCTTCCCGGGTTGCCGCATCGTGGACATCCACGAATATCTGATGGAAAAGAATTTGAAGCTCGAAGGCGTGAGCGGCGTGCGCTATATGTATCACGACCCATGCCACAGCCCGATGAAGCTGCAAGACCCGCTCAAGACGGTCAACAGCCTGATCGTAACCGCCGACAAGCAAAAGATAGAAAAGAACGACCGCTGCTGCGGCGAAGCCGGCACGCTTGCCGTGGCGCGGCCCGATATCTCCACGCAGGTACGTTTCCGCAAGGAAGAGGAAATGCAAAAGGGCGCGGCCAAGCTGCGCGGCGACGGCTTCGACGGCCAAGTCAAGGTACTCACGTCCTGCCCGGCTTGCCTGCAGGGCTTGAGCCGCTACAACGATGACACGAACACCGATGCCGACTACATCGTCGTCGAAATGGCGCGTCACCTGCTGGG
>DASVYZ010000685.1:0-2630 GCA_036391935.1 Burkholderiaceae bacterium
AACCCATTGCATTCATTTTGCTCTTGCTTCCTTTGTTATCAGTTGCCGCGCCCAATGATACCGGCTTGCGCGCGTCGCCCCCATGGCGCGTACAGCTTTTTTATTGCTGCAAGGCACAATCGACGGGCGTCATCTTGAGTACGGCTTGCATCGCCGCCGGCGCGATGCCGACCAGGTAGCCGCGGCGCCCGCCATTGATGTATATCTTGTCGAGTTCGAGAATGGTCTTTTCGACATAAACCGGCATGGCTTTTTTCGTGCCGAACGGTGAAGTACCGCCAACCAGATAACCGGAATGACGGTTGGCTACCTCCGGCTTGCACGGCTCGACCGACTTGCAGCCGATCTGGCGCGCCAGGTTCTTGGTCGACACCTTGCGGTCGCCATGCATCAAGACCACGAGAGGTTTGGCCGCCTCGTCTTGCATGATGAGGGTCTTGACTACGTGATGTTCGTCAACGCCGAGTTCGCGCGCCGACACTTCGGTGCCGCCATGTTCTTCGTATTCATAAGGGTGCTCGGTAAACGCCACGCCTTGCTTGCGCAGGAATTGCGTGGCCGGGGTTTCCGAAACGTGTTCTTTCTTGCTCATAGTTCAATTAATTCCGCATGCAACGTCGATCGCCCGCCATTATCGCGCCATCCTCAGACAAAGTGCGAAGCATGTGTCGCGATGGTGCATTTTCTGCAAGGTTTTTTCACGACCTGCCCAAAAATTGTCGCCATGCACAAGTATGAAGCGAAACTCGATTTGACAGGAACTTCCCGCCGAATTCCCAGCCTGACGACGGCGCCATTCACTTTGAGAATACGGGCTTCTTGCAGCATGCCCGGCACGCCAAGGCTGCGTCATTAGGCATGTTCCTTGCTGAGAGGTTTTTGCTTGGAAATGCAGAGAACGTGGAAATTTTGTGCGTCGCACCAAAAATTGCTTGACATCGAAGCCCAAGCCGATAGAATGGAATTGTTGCGGCGCACAATGCGTCTAACCCGATTGCCTTATTGACAAATATTGGAGAGAACCATGTACACCACCCCCGAACAGTTTTCGGCTGCCGCCAAGACCAATTTCGAAGCCCAGATCGCTGCCCTGAGCGCGCTGACCAATAGCGCCTTCAACAGCGTGACCAAGATCGTCGACCTGAACCTGAACACGGCCAAGGCATCGTTCGCCGACAGCTCGGCTGCCGTCAAGCAATTGCTGGCCGCCAAGGATGCGCAAGAATTCTTCTCGCTGACTTCGGCCCAAACCCAGCCCACCGCTGAAAAGGCGCTGGCTTATGGCCGCTCGCTGGCCGGCATCACTTCGGCCGCGCAAGCCGAATTCAGCAAGGCCGCCGAAGAGCAAATCGCCGAAGGCAACCGCAAGGTCAGCGAATTCATCGACGCCGTGACCAAGAACGCCCCGGCAGGTTCGGAAAAGGCCGTGGCCTTCGTCAAGACTGCGATCGACAACGCCAACGCCGGCTACGAGCAATTCAGCAAAACCGCCAAGAAGGCTGCTGAAACGCTGCAGGCCAACGTGGATTCCGCCGTGACCCAGTTCGCGCAAACGACGGCCAAGACCACCAGCCGCGCCAAGAAGTAACCAGCGTTTGCTGAAAGAAACGGGCTGCCGAGGTAGCCCGTTTTTTATTGCTTTTTTACGTTAGCAGTTCCGCGGTTTCCGCGGCGATATCGGCCGACAGGGCCACGCCCATGCCGTTGCAGCCGAAGCCCAGAGCGACACGATCGCCCACCATCTTCACTTCGGGCAAGCCGCGCTCGGTAAAGCCCATGATGCCTGCCCAACGGTATTCAATCGCGAAATCGCGGCCCGGCAAGATCGTTTCCTTCAGCATGGTTTCGAGCGCTTGCTGGATCACTTCACTCAGTTCCATCTCGTTGCTGGTTTCTGCGTCGAAAGCGAGATTGCGCGCGCCGCCCAGCAGCACGCGTTGCCCCACATTGCGGAAATAATAAAAACCCCGCTCCATGTGGAAGGTACCGCGCCATGGCAACTCCGCTATCGGTGAAGTGACGACGACTTGTCCGCGCCCCGGCACGATGCCGCAATCTGGTAAGAGGCCGGCCGTGAAGCCGCTGGTGCAGACGGCTACGCGCGCAGCACGAAAGCGCAGGCCGCGCTCGCCGGCCAGGGTGATCAAGACTCCGCCGTCGCCCTGCTCCATCGCCGTCACTTCGGCGCCGGTGTGGATTTCCACGCCCTTTTGCGCCGCCAATCGGGCCAGCGAGCGCATGGCGCGGCCGGAATGGATTTGCGCTTCGAGCGGACAATGCACAAGCGCCTTGACGCTGCTGGCGAAGCCGCTGCTGCGCCCGCCTTTCTCGTCGAGCGCAAAAATGCGTTGGCCGAATATCGGCTCAAGTTTGCCGTTGAGGCTTTGCAGTTGCTCCAGGGCCGGCAAGTCCTGTTCGCGCAGCAATTCGCTGCCGCCGTAGCATTCCAGGCCGAGCGCCGCATCATCAAGCCGGCGGCGCAACCGGTTCAAGCCGTGCCAGCGCCGCTCGACGATGGCCAGTGCCTTATCTTCGCCGAGTTCCTCGATGTCGGCCAGGATTTCGGTCAGGCTGCCGAAGCAGGCGAAACCGGCATTGCGGCTCGACGCCCCCGAAGGCAGCAAGCCGCG
>DASVYZ010000686.1:0-7891 GCA_036391935.1 Burkholderiaceae bacterium
CAGTTCGCACCTCACGCCAGACGGCAAGCCGATCATGGTGCCTTTGCGCCAGGTGGTGGAGTTTACGCCTTCCTCGAGCCCGCAGATGATCAAGCGCCAGGATCTGCAGCGCCGCGTCGGCATCTATGCCAACGTTCAGGGCCGCCCGGCCGGCGACGTGGGACGCGAGGTGCAGGACCTGGTCAAGAAGATCGAATTGCCGCCGGGCTACCGTTTCGACATCGGCGGCCAGACGCAGGACATGCAGGAATCCTTCGGTGCCGCCGTCGCCGCGCTCGGCACGGCGGTGATCTTCATCTATCTCGTGCTGGCTTCGCAATTCGGCAGCTTCATGCAGCCGATTGCGATCATGTTGTCCCTGCCGCTCTCCTTGATCGGCGTGTTCGCCGCGCTATTGATTACCGGCAGTACGCTCAATGTCTTTTCCATCATCGGGTTCATCATGCTCATGGGGCTGGTGACGAAGAACGCGATCCTGCTGGTCGACTTCGCCAACCTGGCGCAGCGCCAGGGCATGAGCCAGCTCGATGCGATCCGCTCCGCCGGCCAGGTGCGCTTGCGCCCCATCATCATGACCAGCCTGGCCATGATCTTCGGCATGCTGCCAATGGCAATAGGCGTCGGCGAAGGCGGCGAATTCCAGGCGCCGATGGGCCGTGCGGTGATGGGCGGCATCATCACTTCCACGCTCCTGACGCTGGTGGTGGTGCCGGTCGCGTATTCCTACCTCGACAGCCTGGGAAAGTGGGGGCTGAAGAAGTTCAAAGGCAAACGGCCTGAAGAGGCTAAGAGCGGACTTGAAGTCGTGGCCTGATTGCGGCGCGAAGCAACAAAAAAGCCGTTGGCGGGAGCCAACGGCTTTTTTTTGGGGCGGCTTCGAATCCGAACGCTGTTAGAAAGCCACAAGTGGCCCCTTCTGGCCTGCGGCGGTTTTGCCGTCTTGCACGACGTAGACGTTACGGCCGAAAAAGAAAGGCAGGCCCCAATCGAAACTGCCCGCCAAACCGGGCGCGCCGAAATCGACCGATACTGAGCCGATGACGGAATCGGCATAGCCGATGGAGAACGGAACGGCCTGTGTATTGGAGACGCCGCTGACCAGATTGGGCGCTCCCTGCATGACGGCCGAGAGCGACAAGGTGGCGCTCGGGCAGTAGAAACCGTCGGTGCAGGTCGCGATATTGGTCAGGTTGGGGAAATACAAAAGGTTGGAGCCGCTGTCGATGAAACTTCCGGACATGGTGGTGCCGGAGTATATTGTGGTGAAGTTGCCTACACTATCCATCTGGAATACGGAAGCGCTGCCGAGCGCATTGTTGCTTTGCGTATTCACACCGAAAACCAGGGTGCCGCTGACGGTGCTTGGGGGATTGTCGGGTGATACCGAAGGCAGTTCGACGATCACGCCGTTGTTGTCGGAAGGGAACATCGTGACCGGATTCTGCACTTGCTGGACGAGACTGACCGTGGTGCTGTTGCAGCCGTTGCTGGTGCAATTGAAATAGACGTTGTTGCCCGCCTGGCTTACGCAAAGGTCTCCGCAATCATGCTGAAACAGGCCGACGCCGATCACGCCGTTCGATCCAAAGGTATCGACGGTATTTTCCGACTTGCCGGTACAGCTGCCCGGCACTTTGCCGCTGAAATTCGGGTCGCCGATGACTTGCATGGTGAGGTTGTTTGCCGTCTCGCCGGCGACCGACAAATTCACCTGGCGTATCGGGCCCCAGGTATAGCCGTCGAGGAACTGCGTGCATTCCGCCAGGGTGCTGCTGCTGCTTTGGGCCGCCAGGGCGGCGGCCATGGAGGGGGTCAGTGTCGAATAGATCAGCCGCAAGCCGTAAGAGCCGGTATCGACCAGCACGTGATCGATGGTTTGGCACAGCGAGGGGTTGCTGGGGGCGCAAATCGTCACGCTGACGTAGGGGGCATTGACCGAACTGATGTGTGCCGGGTCGGCGCCCTGATCGACCGTGATAGCCGCCACGTTGTTGACCGGCGGGGCGTTGGCGATGATGGTGGCGACAGTCGAATTGACCGTGGACTGGAACGTGCCCGAACTGGTGCTGGCGGTGATGCCGTTCAACATGGTGCGCGCCGTTTGCGCGGCGGTGGAACCGGTATAGTCGGCTGTGGCATTGTCCACGGAGACCGTACTGGTGAAGTCGGTTGCGACAGTGATACGGTTGTTGATCAAGATGGCGTCTTGCACGCCTTGCGTTGAATTGTTGACGAGGGCCCCGGCCATGATCTGCAGCGCCACGTTGCCATAGGTGACACTGCCGTTGTTGAGTGCGTTGACCCAGAAATCCAAGCCGGCCGACTGCGGTGCGCGTCCCAGCACGTTATTGAATACGGCGGTCACGAAGGAAGTGGGATTGGCCGTGCCGTACAGGTTCTTCGATTCGGTGCTGGTGCCGAAGGCATCGATCAGGGTCTTGACGCCGCTGTTGGTGTTATAGGCTTGCAACAGGCTTTGGATATCGGTCGGCGCGCCATCGGCCAAAAGCTGGGCGGAGAAGTTTGCCAGGCCGTTCGGATCTGCCGGGCGGCCGAAGTAGGCCACATATAACTGCTCGACCACCTGGTTATAGCTGGAAGCGGCGGTCTTTTGCGAACTGGTCAGGCGCTTGGCCTGCTCGGTGGTATTGCCGCCCTGGCTACCGCCGCAGCCGTACAAGCCGGCAACGCAGGCCGTGACGAGAATCAAGTATTTCAATGCCAGACGCATATCGCCCCCGATGGTGGAAAAGTGCCCCGGTCGGCGGGGCGACATCGAAAAAGTATACCGCAATGGGAAGAATGGCATGGATAAAACCGCGCCGATCGGTTCAATCCATGATTTATCGGGAATATCGCGGTAGTTTGCGGCAGATGTGTCAAAATCATTGGCAAAGCCGAAATTGCGCTCCCCCTGTCGCTTGCCGGCGCGCGCCACCAGACTGAAAGATTGCACAATGCTCGACGATGGATCCTTGTTCAAGAGCCAGGTATTGCTGTTGTCGCAAACCTTTTTCATCAAGGACAACCGGGACGAACTGCTGTTGTGCGCCCACAAATACGATTTCGACATCCTGTTCTTCGACCAGATGGCCGATTTCATCATGGCGGTCCAGGTCGACGACGGCGGCAGCCTGCTCGTCATCGATCTGGACGTGCTGTACAACATGCAGGACGATATGCAGCACAGCCGGAAGCAGACCATGTTCCTGTCCGATCTGTTGCAGCGCCTGCCGTCCGAGCGCAATTATGTTTATCTGCAGACGGCGCGCCAGAGCGAACGTTTCCTGCTGCAGCAAAAATTGGTCGAGAGCAATTGCCTGGCCTATGCCGAAAAACCGATCCCGAACGAAGTGTTGATCGACAAGCTGTTTGCGCTGTTCGGCCGGCATAAGCGCGGCGAAACCAATACCGTGCTGTATCTGGGTGAAGGCTCGGTGTTCGATCTTGAGCAGTTCAACGCGCATGCGATCGAACTGGTCGAGCACAGGGATTTGCACAACCTGCACCTGCGCGTGCGCGAGCTGCAGCCCGACATCGTGGTGATCGCGGAAGACCATTACCTGCGCACGGAAGCGATCGTGCGCGTGCTGCAAAAGAACATCGAAGCCGACCCGAGCCGCGAGATCATCATGCTGCAGCGTAACGTCGATCCGGATTTGACATGCCGGGCCTTGGACAGCGGCTTCGACGATGTCAGGCTCGCCATCGACACCGCGCTCATGACGCGCCAATTGGTCAATCGCATCGACAAGATCCGCGTCAACAAGGATTTGATCAGCCGCGACCGCGCCACCGGCCTGCTGAACAAGATGGGCTTGCAAAAGCGCGCGCAAGACTTGATCCGGCGCGCCGGCCGCGAAGGGAAGGGGCTGGCTTACGGCATCGTCGATATCGATAAATTCAAGTCCATCAACGATACCTGGGGCCATTTTTTCGGCGACATCGTCATCAAGCGGCTGTCGCTGGTGCTGTCCGCCCAGCTTGGCCCCAAGGATTTGCTGTCGCGCTTCGGCGGCGAGGAATTCGTGCTGGTGTTTTGGGATTGCAGCGCCGAAGAGGGGCAAAAGAAGCTTGATGCCATGCGACAGGCGTTTTGCGCCCTGGTGTTCGAGGTCAAGCCTGGCGAGAACAGGCAATTTTCATTTTCCGGCGGCATCGCGTCTTACCCGGAACAAAAGACGGAGAACGAACTGTTCCTGCGTGCCGATGAAATGCTCTATCAAGCCAAGGAAGGCGGGCGCAATCGCATTTGTAAATAGCAGGATGTCGTACTGCTGCGCGGCCGATCTCGCGGTCTGCGGTGCTCTGCGTACGATCGTAAGTGTCCGCTCCTCGAACACGACGGCTCGCTACGTTTTTCGACATCCTGCAGAGTGGTTCCATGGCTCTACGCGAATTGGACCTTTTCCACGCGGCCCAGCCTTGCCACAATAGGCGGCATTGTTTTCCAGGGATGTTTTTCCATGTTGCTCGCCAAAGACGACAAGCTCAGCGCCTCTTATTACGAAGCCAGTGTCACACGTCCGGACGCCTTGCCGTCTTTGAATGGCAGCGTGCGCGCCGACGTTTGCGTGGTCGGCGGCGGGCTGGCGGGCCTGTCCGCGGCGCTGGAACTGGCCGCGCGCGGCTATTCGGTCAGCTTGCTCGAAGCGCGCCGCATCGGCTGGGGCGCCTCGGGCCGCAATGGCGGGCAGGCGCTGGTCGGCTTCGCTTCGGACGATGCCGTCGAAGCGCAATTGCCGGCGGAAGATGCGCGCCGTGCCTGGTATTTGACCGTGGAAGGGCTGGACTTGCTGCGCCAGCGCATCGAGGCCCACAAGATCGATTGCGATTTCGTGCCCGGCTACCTGAGCCTGGCCGTCAATGCCCGCAAGGCACGCGTGCTCGATCAATGGATAGATCATGTCGAGCGCGCCTACCAATACCCCTTGCAGCGCGTGACCCAACAAGACGTGGGGCAATGGATCGCCAGCAAGCGCTTCCATTCGGGCGCCTATGATGCCAATTCGGGGCACCTGCATCCGCTCAAGTACACGCTGGGCTTGGCAGGCGCGGCGCGCAGGGCAGGCGTAAACATATTCGAAAATTCGCCGGTGCTCGATATTTCGCGCGGTGCGAAGCCCGTGGTCAAGACGGCGGGCGGCCAGGTCGAATGCGATTACGTGGTGTTGGCCGGGAATGTCTACATCGGGGAGTTCGCCAGGGCGCTGGCGCCGGAACTGCCGCCGCGTATCATGCCGGTCGGGACCTACATTACCGCGACCGAGCCGATGGAAAAAGCGCGCGCCGATGCGCTGATCCGTCATCGTGCGGCGGTGTGCGATACCAACTTCGTGCTCGACTATTTCCGCCTGACCAAGGATAACCGCATGCTGTTCGGCGGGCGCGTCAGCTATAGCACGGCCACGCCGCCGGACCTGGCTGGTTCGATGCGCCAACGCATGCTGGCTGTGTTTCCGCAATTGCAGGACGTGCCCATGGCTTACACCTGGGGCGGCTTCGTCGATATCACGATGAACCGCGCCCCCGACTTCGGCCGCATCGGCGGTAATATCTACTACCTGCAGGGTTTCTCGGGTCATGGCCTGGTGCTCACCGGTATGGCCGGCAAGCTGGCGGCCGAGGCAATTGCCGGCCAGGCAGAGCGGTTCGACTTGATCGCGCGCTTGAAGCATCTGCCTTTCCCGGGCGGGGCCATGATGCGCACGCCGGCCCTGGTGTTGGGCATGTTGTATTACCAGATCAAGGATTTGCTGCCATGAGTTCAGATGCTATCGTCCGTTTCTCGTCGTCATCTGCCGAGGAGCAATATTATCTGCCGGCGGAAAAGCTGATCGCCGGCAATCCCAAGCAGTCGCTGTGGAAACGCTACACGGACCGGAGCGGCAAGTTCTTCGCCGGCATCTGGGCCAGCGAGATCGGCAAGTGGCACGTCAACTACACCGAGGAAGAGTATTGCAGAATACTCGAAGGCGAGAGCGTGATCACCGACATCGAGGGCAAGGCCATGACCGTCAAGGTCGGCGATGAGTTCGTGATTCCAGCGGGGTTTGTCGGCACCTGGGAAGTGGTCCTGCCGACGCGCAAGACCTATGTCATCTACGAAGCGTGATGCATAAAGAAAGCTTGCGATCCTTGGCTCATTTCCGCCGCTGTACGCTCAGCACACACAACAAATCCAGCGCCACATGCGCCGCTGCAATCGCCGTGATTTCGCTCTGATCGAACGGCGGCGATACTTCCACCACATCCATCCCGATCAGGTTCGCCGGTGTCAGCGCGCGCACGATGGCCAGCGCTTGCGCCGAACTCAAGCCGCCCGCGACCGGGGTGCCCGTGCCCGGCGCGAATGCCGGATCGAGACAATCGATGTCGAAGGTCAGATAGGCGGGGCGCTCACCGATGATGGACAGGATTTTTTGCGCTGCCGCCGCTGTGCCGTTGGCATGGATCCAGGGCGCATCGAGAATATTGAGCCCCATGTAATCGTCGTTCCAGGTGCGGATGCCGATCTGCACCGACGTAGCCGGATCGATCAAGCCATCCTTGACTGCCTTGTAGAACATGGTGCCGTGGTTCAGCGAATCGGGGTTGTCGTCGGGCCAGGTGTCGCAATGCGCATCGAAGTGGATCAGTGACAGGGGCTTGCCGTATTTTTCCGCATGGGCTTGCAGCAGCGGATACGTGATGTAGTGATCGCCGCCCAGCGTCAGCATCCTGGCGCCGGAAGCGAGGATGGTGCGCGCATGCGTGACGATCTCCGGTGCGATGGTGAGGGGATTGTGCGCGTCGAACCAGCAATCGCCATAGTCGATTACGGCCAGATTGTCGAAGGGGTTGAATCCCCAGGGGTAGGGCAGCAGTTCGGCCAGTTGCACGCTGGCTGCACGCACAGCGGCCGGCCCCAGGCGCGCACCGGGGCGGAAGGTAGTGGCGAGGTCGAGCGGGATGCCGGAGACGGCGACGTCGATGCCGGCCAGTTCGCGCGTGTACTTGCGGCGCATGAAGCTCAAGGCGCCGGCGTAAGTGTTTTCGATGCTGCTGCCGTACAAGCCCTCGCGCCGGAAGGCACCGTCACCATGGATGCTCATGTCTTACTTTCTCGTGCTTTACTTTCTTGTCCCTGCGCGGATGATTTTCGTCAACAGCTTGGCGTAGTAGGCAATCTTGCCCGGCGCCACATAGGCATAGCCGACCAGCAAGCCGCGCCGCGGCGTCTTGGCTTGATAGTAGGTGGACAGCGCCTTGACCGCAATTCCCGATTCGGCGGCCAGCTTCTCCAGCGCCACGTCGTCGACATGGTCCGGCAGTTCGACCACGAGGTGCAGTCCGGAATCTTCTCCCGATATGCCAATGCCGCCGCCCATCTGCGCCATCAACGTCTTGCGCAAGGTTTCGCGCTTGGCGCCGTAGGCCAGCCGTATCTTGCGGATGTGGGTGGCGAAGTGGCCAAGCGACATGAAGTCGGCCAGGGCCGCCTGCACCATCATCTGGCCAGGGCGCTGCAAATCGTACAACGCCGTCTTGAATGGTTCGACCAGGGCAGGCGGTACGACCAGATAGCCGACCTTGATTCCGGGATAGAGGATCTTGGAAAAGGTGCCCATATAGACGACGCGGCCATAGGTGTCCAGGCCCTGCAGCGCGGCCAGCGGCCGGCCGCTGTAGCGGAATTCGCTGTCGTAGTCGTCTTCCAGAATCCAGGCTCGCTTGGCGGCGGCGATGTCGAGCAGGCGGCGTCGCCGCGCCAGCGTCATCACCACGCCGGTCGGATATTGGTGCGAAGGCGTGACATAGATCAGCCTGGGTTGCGTCGCCAGATCGGCATCACCCGGCGCGATGCCTTCGCCATCGACCGCCACCGGATGCAATTGCAGATCGCAGGATT
>DASVYZ010000687.1:0-2653 GCA_036391935.1 Burkholderiaceae bacterium
GGAATGATCAGTTTGCGCACGCCGCCGATCTTCATGCCTTGCACGCCTTCATCCCAGCCCCGTATCACGTGGCCGGCGCCGAGCGGGAAGTCGAAGGGCTCGTTGCGGTCCTTGCTCGAATCGAACTTGGCGCCTGCGCTGCCGTCGGGCTGTTGCAGCCAGCCGGTGTAGTGTACGGTGACGTGGTTGCCGGCCTTGGCTTCGGCGCCGCTGCCTTCGGTCAATTCTTCGTATTGCAGGCCCGAGGCGGTGGTAGTGGTGGGCATCGTGGTTCCTTGTGGTGCGTTGAAATGGGCTGATTGTAGCAGGTCGGGTCATCCAGGTTAGGAACTTGCGCAATCGGGGCCTGTTCGAAATGAATGCGATACGCGACAGGAAACCGAATTAGCCGGACGCGGGGCGAATTGTGCCGGCCAAAGCGATCGCGTTATACTGGTATGGTGCAATCACTTCGAACCGCTTGGAGCCGCTTTGAACCACTTGGCGCCGCCAAGTTCGAATTCGGACGACCTATGCCTGCTTTGGCCGAGACTGTCAGCAACATCCTGGAACGCGGCAGGCGATTGGTCTTGTTTGCCGCGCTGTGGCTGCCGTGTCTGGCGACGGCCGCTGAGCATTTGACGCTGCTGACGGAAGAATATCCGCCGTTCAACATGAGCGACGGCAACGGCGGCGCAACCGGCGTGTCCAGCGAAATCGTCAAGGTGCTGATGAAGGACGCGCAAATCGAGTACAGCATCGCTGTCGTGCCTTGGCAGCGCGCCGTCTTGCGGGCGCATACCGTGCCCGGCACCTGCGTCTTCTCCATGTCGCGCACCCCCGAGCGCGAGGAAAATTACCGCTGGATCGGCCCTCTCGTCGCCAACGACTGGGCGCTGTTTGCCAAGAGCGGCGGCAAATCGCCCAAGGATATCGGCGAGGTCAAGAACGCCAGCATCGGCAGCTATGCCGGCGATGCCATTGTGGCTTACCTGCAGGCGCGCGGCTACCGGGTCGATATTGCGCAAAACGACGATTTGAACCCGCACAAGCTCCTGGCCGGCCATATCGATTATTGGGCGACCGGAAAGCTCATCGGGCAATATCGCCTGAAGCAGCAAAACATAAGCGGCATCGAGCCGGTGCTGGTGTTCAATCGTACCGACATGTATCTTGCCTGCCATCCCGATAGTTCTCCGGAGCTGGTTGCGCGCCTGAATCGCGTGCTGGGCGAAATGAACCGGCGCGGCGAGCTTGAGCGTATTTACGCGCACTTCGGTTACTCGCGCTGAGCTTGGGCGGTTCCGGCTGTTTGAAAGCCGTTTGATCGGATTCCACGCGTTTCATTTCCCGGGGGCGAAAAAAAGCCGGCCAGAAGGCCGGCAAGTCGTTTCAGGGACACACGAAAAACCCTCTTACAGCCCCAGGTCCTTGATGAACTCGTTGGTGAAGGACAGGCCGGTGTCGCGGTCGAAAGACCAGAAGTGCAGGCCGGCAATGCCGTTGGCCTTGGACCAGGCCGACAGCGTATCGGTGTCGGCGATGGTGAAGGTCTCGCCGCCCGTGTCGTTGGCGCCGCTCATCGGAGTCAGTTCGATCTGGCTGTAAGGGATCTTGTAGTAGCCGTGGAAGTCCATGGCTGCCTGGATCGCCGATTGGCCCATTTCGCATGCGCCGCCCGAGAGTACGCAGTTGGCCGAGGATGCGCCGCCGTAGTCCATCGTCATCAGGTTGACATAGTAGTTCTTCAGGCCCGCATTGATGATGGAGTTCATCACCATGATGCCCATCGAGCCGAGCGGGTTGGGCGAAGACGCGCCCATGTCCGTTGCGACCGAGGTGCCGCTCTGGCTGGTTGCCAGCGTGGCGATGGTGAATGAGAAGCGCATGTTCGGATACACGCTTTGCGCCGCCTTCACACGCGCCACCAGGTTGTCGATATCGGACTGGCTCTGGCCGGCTTCGATGTCGAAGTCGACACCGATCATGTTCGCCGAGTTATAGCGGTTGACGAAGGTCTGGAAACCCGAATCGCTGGTGCAGGTGAACGAACCCGCGGCACCGCCGGTCGAGATGATGTATTGCTTGCCGGCCGTAACGAAGGGCTGGACATTGGCCGATGCGAAAGTCGATGCCGTCATGCCGCCCCAGTTTTCGCTGCCGCAGGCGCCGGTGGCGAAGGCCCAGCTCAAGACCTTGTTGTGCGACGGCATGGCCGTGGTGATCGGCTGGGTCGTGCCGCCGGCCGCGCTTTGCATGCCGTCGGTGTTCCAGTTGGCCGACACGGTGATGTCCTTGTAAGGGCTGAAGACGAAGCTAGGGGTCGGTGTCGGTGTGGGTGTGGGAGTCGGTGTCGGGGTAGGAGTGGGTGTCGGGGTAGGCGTAGGTGTCGGGGTGGGCGTAGGTGTCGGCGTGCCCGCGCAGGCTGCCGAAGTCACCTGGGTCCAGGCCTGGGTCCATGCGGACCCGGTGCCGGGAGCATAGTAGGAAGCGGCGGTCGAAGAGCACCAGCCGGCCACCGTGCATTGGTAGTAGCCGCCGGCATTGGTCACGACCTGGCCCTGGGTATATTGCGTGCCGGCGACATAAGCGGCGCAGCCCGGAGTCGGGGTGGGCGTCGGAGTCGGAGTCGGTGTCGGCGTAGGTGTCGGGGTAGGCGTCGGCGTGGGCGTGG
>DASVYZ010000688.1:0-3275 GCA_036391935.1 Burkholderiaceae bacterium
GACGAGGTATACGCGATCGCTTCGCGTTTGCGACTCATGAGGGAGTTGTTGGCTTCGCTGCGACGCTGAAATCTCCGCAACATATTGGCGCCAGTTCGGTCAAGGAATGCTGGACGGAAACGCGCGAATCGAGCCTGCCCGGAACATTGGCGCAAAATCGTGTGTGATTGGCAGGCTCTCGACCTGGCCTAAAGTGTATGATTTCCATTGGGAAATCGCACGCACCTCCATCATGAAACTCATCCGCAGCAAGGATTTCACCGCTCCACGCGCCTGGGGCGCAATCCCTGTCGCCAACATGCAAGGCACCACGGTGCGCCTGCACTGGACCGACCAGCCCTACCAATGGCACGTCAACGATGGCGATGAAGTGTTTACCGTGCTCGACGGAATCGTCGATATGCATGTCCGCATGGAAGGCGTCGAGCAAGTCTATACGCTCCATGCCGGCGATATCTTTTACGCCGACGCGGGCTGCGAACACGCCGCCCACCCGCGGGGCGAGGCGCGCATTCTTGTGATGGAGCGCGAAGGCAGCGTTTAATCCGCTAATTCACCACTTCCACGCCGCGCCAAAACGCCACATAGCCCTTGATGTTGCGCGCGGCATCCTTGGTCTCGGGATAGTACCAGGCTGCATCGGCATTGAGCTTGCCATCGACGACCACGTTGAAATAGTTGGCCGTGCCTTTCCAGCCGCAGACGGTATGCGTCTCGCTATCCTGGAAAAATTCTCGGCGGATGGCCGAGGGCGGGAAATAGGTATTGCCTTCGACGGTTTCGACCGCCTCGGGCGGCGCTTCGGCGATCACGGCGCCGTTCCAGATGGCTCGGGGCATGTTGGCTCCTTGGAAGAAGGTTGTTCTCCATGGTAGCGCATTGGCGGTATCGCCGTGTGTGGGCCGAATTGAAATGCAGGAAACCGCTTATTTCAAGCGGTTCCTTGCTTATTTGTGCGCAAGCCGACTCAGCCGGTATTGCGCAACCCCGCCGCAATCCCGTTGATCGACAAATGAATCCCGCGCCGCACGCGTTCCTCCAGTTCGCGCCCTTCCTGCATGTTGGCGCGGTGGCGCTTGATCAGCTCCACCTGCAAGTGGTTCAGCGGGTCGAGGTAGGCGAAGCGGTTCTTGATCGAGCGCGCCAGCATGGGGTTGGCCGAGAGCCTGTCCTTGGCGCCGGTGATGCTGGAGAGACAGTGCGAGGTGATTTCATGCTCACCCAGGATGCGCTTGAAGATGAGGTTGCGCAGCTTGCGGTCGGGCACCAGTTCCGCGTAGCGCGAGGCGACGGCGAGGTCGGTCTTGGCCAGCACCATGTCCATGTTGGAGAGCAGCGTGGCGAAGAAGGGCCATTCGCGGAACATAGCGCGCAACGTTGCCAGCTTTTGCGCCTTGCTGCCGGCGTCGCCTTCGCCCAGCCAGGAAGAGACGGCGCTGCCGAAGCCGTACCAGCCCGGGAACAGCAGACGGCACTGCCCCCAGGAAAAGCCCCAGGGGATGGCGCGCAGGTCTTCGATGCGGCGTGTCGACTTGCGCGAGGCCGGGCGCGAGCCGATGTTGAGCTCGGCGATCTCGGCGATCGGCGTGGCGGCGAAGAAATAATCGGTGAAGCCCGGGGTTTCGTACACCAGGTTGCGATAGGCGCGGTAGGCGCGTTCGGAGAGGGTTTCCATCACGCTCTCGAACTCCGCCAGTTTCTTTTGCCCCTTGCTGTCCAGCTGGTTCGGCATCAGGCTCGCTTCCAGCGTGGCCGTGACCAGCAGCTCGAGGTTGCGTCGCCCGATCTCGGGGTTGGAGAATTTCGAGGCGATGATTTCGCCTTGTTCCGTCAAGCGGATCTGGCCGTTGACGGTCCCGGCCGGCTGGGCCAGGATGGCTTCATAGCTCGGGCCGCCGCCGCGCCCCACCGTGCCGCCGCGGCCGTGGAACAGGCGCAGCTTGACGCCGGCGCGGTCGAACACCTCGACCAGGCGGTTTTCCGACTTGTACAGTTCCCAGTTCGAGGTGAGGAAGCCGCCATCCTTGTTCGAATCGGAATAGCCCAGCATGACTTCCTGGATCTTGCCCTGCTTGGCCACCAGGCGCGCCACCAGCGGAATCGCCAGCAGTGCTTCCATGATGTCGGCGGCGCAGCGCAAGTCGGGAATGGTTTCGAACAGCGGGATCACCATCAGCTCGTGTTCGAATTCCGGCTCTGCCGCATCGCCATGCCACACCGCGCGCAGGAGACCCGTTTCGCGCTGGAGCAGGAACACTTCAAGCAGGTCCGATACGGTTTCGGTGTGGGAGATGATGTAATTGCGGATCGCACGCTCGCCGTAGCGCTGGCGGATGCTGCGTGCGGCGCGCAGGATGGATAGCTCGGAATTGGTTTCGGCGCTGTATTCGATATAGGGCGAAAACAGCAGGCGCGGCTTGGTCAATTCCCCGAGCAGCAAGTCCACCTTGGCCTGTTCGCTCAAACTGGCGTAATCTGTTTCGACCTTGGCGCGCGCGAACAATTCGGTCAGCACACGTTCATGTACGTCCGAGCTTTGGCGCATATCCAGTGTGGCCAAATGGAAGCCGAAGATATCGGCGGCGCGCTTCAAGGCGGCCAGGCGCGGCTTGATCAGCACGGCACCGTGGTTGCTCTTGAGCGAGTTGATGATGATCTGCAGTTCGGCGGCGAATTCGGCTTCATTCCTGTAAGCGTCGGCGCGCCCCACTTCGTGGCGCAGAATCTCTGTCGCGCCGAGTTCGCGTGCGGTGGCGGCCAGGCGTGCATAGATGCCGATGAGGGCGCGGCGGTACAGCTCGTCGGCGCGGTGGTCGGATTTGTCGGGCGAGCCCGCGGCCAGTGCCTCGAGCTCGGGGCTGGCCGCGACCAGGATGTTCGAGATCGACAGTTCGGCACCGAGCGCATGCACTTCGGCGAGGTAGAACTCCAGGATGGTGCTCGATTGGCGCGACAGCGCGTGCTGCATCGTGCCGGCATTGACGTTGGGGTTGCCGTCGCGGTCGCCGCCGATCCAGCTGCCCATCTGCACATAGGACACGGCATCGTTCATGGCGCCGGCGGCGCCCAGGGAACGTTGCGGGAATTGTGCGGCGATTTCGGCCTCGATATCGTCGTACAGGCCCGGCAGTTCGCGCAGGAAGGTGATCCGGTAGTAGGACAGCGCGTTTTCGATCTCGTCGGCTACGGTCAGCTTGGTATAGCGCAGCATGCGCGTCTGCCAGAGCTGGGCGATCAGGGCACGCAGCATTTCGGTGTTGTAAGCCTGTTCCTTG
>DASVYZ010000689.1:0-2496 GCA_036391935.1 Burkholderiaceae bacterium
GGCGTGGGTACCGGTACCGGTTCCGGCTGCGGTTGCGGCGTATCGAGTTCCTGCTGCGTGACGACGTAGTCCGGGTCGATGCTTTGCGGCGTCTGACTGACCCAGTTGATGCCGATCCACAGGAAGGCAAACAGCACGGCATGCATCAACACCGCGAGTATGACGGCCTCGATCCGCCCGGGTTCGCGCGGAATGGTGTAATGCGCCGAATCGTTCGTCATTCCTTGATCACCACCAGGCCGACCTTGGGCACGCCCATCTTGCGCGCCGCGGAAAACACTTGCGCCACGTCGTCATACTTGACGTCTTTTTCGGCCGCGATCATGACCGGCATTTCGGTATCCTGGCCGTGCAACTGGCGCAGCTGCGCAATCAGGTCTTCGCGCGATGCCACGCGCACCGTCTCGCCCGAACCATGGCCCTTGCCCTTGATCGTGATGGTGTTGCTGCCGTCCACCTTGAGCGTGATTTCGGCATATTCCGGCGGCGGCGAAGCCGTCTTGCCGGCCTTGGGCAGATTGATGACGCCGGGGTCGTTCAAGGGGGCCGATACCATGAAGATGATCAGCAAGACCAGCATCACGTCGATATAGGGCACGACGTTGATTTCGGATTTGAGAGAGCGCTGGCGTCCGCCGCGCAAGCTCGAGGTTCTTGCCATGGCTTATCTCGATTGACGCTGCAGGATGTTGGTGAATTCTTCGATGAAGCTCTCGAAGCGGATGGCGAGCCGGTCGATGTCGTGCGTGTAGCGGTTGTAGGCCACGACGGCGGGAATCGCGGCGAACAGGCCGATGGCGGTGGCGATCAGCGCTTCCGCGATGCCGGGCGCCACGGCGGCCAGCGTGGCCTGCTGCACATTGGACAGGCCGCGGAAGGCGTTCATGATGCCCCATACTGTGCCGAACAAGCCCACGTAAGGGGAAACCGAGCCGACCGAAGCGAGGAAGGCCAAGTGCGATTCGAGCGCATCCATCTCGCGCTGGTAAGCCGCGCGCATGGCACGGCGCGCCCCGTCCACGGCCAGCCCGGCGTCGTTACCACTTGCGCCGCGGTTGGCCAGGGTCGCCTTGGTCTTGTGGAATTCGCTCATGCCGGCTTCGAAAATGCGCTCCAGCGCGCCTATCCGGGCATTGCTGTGGCGCCGGTTCGAGGAGGCATCCTGGTACAGCGCGTTCAAATTGCCGCCGGCCCAGAAGCTGCGCTCGAATTCCTCGGTCTGGTTGCGCGCGCTGCGGATGGCGAACATCTTGCGGAAGATGTACATCCAGCTCGTCACCGAGACCCCGACCAAGAGGCCGAGAACCAGTTGAACCAGCAGCGATGCTTCGGTGATCAGGGTGATAAAGGAGAGGTCGGTCGTGACGTTCATGGATGGGGTGGCTCTGCTTTTATGATTGGATAGGCTATAGGCTCTGATGCGATTGATGCGGCTTGCCCTCGCCGCTACGAGGCCGGCCGGGATATGCTGTGTGAATTCATGCGTGCCAGGCGTGGTAAATCTGTTCTTTTGATCTGTCTTATTCCGCTCTTATTTTCTTGCTAACTTCATCCGGGATGGGGCTGGGCCGCAGCGATTCGGCATCGATACAGCCGACCTTGATGTCGCCCGTCGCCAACAATTTGCGTTCCCCGGCTTGCCCGATGCGCCACGCTTCCTGCCTGAATTCGATCGACGCCCGTCCCAAGCGTCGGACAAGCACTGTTACGTTTAGTTCATCATCCAGTTTCGCGGGAGCATGATAATCGACCGCAGTGTTCTTGACGACGAAAATTACGCCATGCTCTTCCGATAACGCTTGTTGATTGACACCTGCAGCGCGCAGCCATTCGGTACGCGCCCGCTCGAAAAACTTCAGGTAATTGGCGTAGAAGACAATGCCGCCGGCATCGGTGTCTTCATAGTATACCCGGATGTTCCAGCTGAATTGGTCAAGCATGGCCGGCCCGGCGGACGAGGTTGCCCGACAATATTGCATTAAAGGTAATCAATTGCGCTTGATCGTGAACGGCGAAAAGCCTTGGCAAGTCGGCATCATTTCGATGTAATTGATATTCACATGGGCGGGCAGGGTGGCGATCCAGTAGGCGCTTTCGGCGATGTCGTCCGCCGTCAGCGGCACCGTGCCTTCGTAGACCTTGGCGGCGGCGGCATCGTTGCCGCGCATGCGCACATTGGAGAATTCCGTGCCGCCGCACAAGCCGGGCGCAATCGTGGTGGCGCGCACCCCGGTGCCGACCAGGTCGGCACGCAGGTTGAGCGTGAACTGGTCGACAAACGCCTTGGTCGCGCCATAAACGTTGCCGCCGGGATAGGGATAGGCGCCGGCCGTCGAGCCGATATTAATGACGGTGCCCGAGCCGCGCGCTACCATCGAAGGCAGCAACATATGGGTCATGGTCACCAGGCCTTTGCAATTGGTGGCGATCATGGTTTCCCATTCATCCAGCGAGGCCTGGAAGGCGGGTTCCGTGCCCAGCGCCAGGCCGGCGTTG
>DASVYZ010000690.1:0-4583 GCA_036391935.1 Burkholderiaceae bacterium
GAACGGATGTCGAGCACGCCGGCGGTCTTGTACAGCTTGTCGAGGACAAAGGCGGAATAGTGCTTGAGGTTGCGCGCACGCACGCGCAGCAGGTAATTGGCTTCGCCGGTGATGATGAAGGACCCGACCACTTCGGGCCAGTTGCGCAGGGCTTCGATGAAGCCTTCATGCCAGCGTTCCACGTCGTGCCGCATGGTGACCTGGACGAAGGCTTCCAGTTCCAGGCCCAGCGCTTCAGCGTCGAGCAGGGCGGCATAACGCTTGATTACGCCCCCCTCTTCCAGCGCGCGCACGCGGCGCAGGCAGGACGAGGGCGAAAGGAAGACTTTTTCAGCCAGGTCGAGGTTGCTGATGCGGCCGTCTTCCTGCAGGCAGGATAGAATCTTCAAATCGGTTGCGTCGAGATTCATCGAATAATTCACCGTTATTTTTGATTATTTTATTCAATTATTGCAGTTTTTGTGAATTTTACGGTCTGATTAGCAATTTCTCATCGAAAGTTTTCCCCTAAAATATCGTTTTCGCCAGCGCCGCAAAACGCGCGCTTGGCTCCTCTCTCCCGCAGGCGGGAGAGGGGCAGGGGTGAGGGGGATTGCGATCAGGCTGCATTTGAATCACAAAACCCCTGTAGCGCCGCTTCAAATTTCTTGGCAAATTGAGCCAACTCGCGGCGCCCTCCCCCTCTCCCGCCCGCGGGAGAGGGGAGTTTGGTAGCCTGCGGATTTGATTTCATTGACTTCATGGCAAAAAAAATCTGGGACATCAGCCCTGCCCTCTCGCCCGCCATCCCCGTATGGCCCGGCGATACGGCTTACCAGACCGAGGCGACGTGGAAAATCGAAGGCGGCTGCCCGGTCAAGGTCAGCAAGATCACCATGTCCACCCACACGGGCGCCCATTGCGACGCGCCTTCGCATTACGACAAGGAAGGCAGGGATATCGACCAGGTGGCGCTCGATGCCTATCTCGGCCCCTGCCGCGTGATCCATTGCATCGGCGCGCGGGCGGTGTCGGTGGAGCACTTGCAGGGCAAGCTCGACGGCGTGCCGGCGCGCGTGCTGTTCCGCAGCTACGCGCAAGCGCCGCAACAACAATGGGATGAAAATTTCTGTTCGGTCTCGCATGAAGCAATCGACTTGCTGGCACGGCACGGCGTGAAGCTGGTCGGCATCGACACGCCTTCGCTCGATCCCCAGGAATCGAAGACCATGGATGCGCACCATGCCATACGAAAGAACGGCATGGCGATCCTGGAAGGCATCGTGCTTGACGAGATCGCCGAGGGCGACTACGAATTGATCGCCCTGCCCTTGAAGCTGGCCGGCATGGATGCCAGCCCGGTGCGGGCCATACTCCGTTCAATCTAGAAAATAAAGTTATGACACTCGACCGCAAACATTGTGAGGCACTCGACCGGGAAGACCCGCTGGCGCACCTGCGCGCCGATTTCGAGCTGCCCGAAGGTGTGATCTACCTCGACGGCAATTCGCTCGGCGCCCGGCCCAGCGCGTCGGCCGCACGCGCACAGCAAGTCATCGCCGAAGAGTGGGGCGTCGATTTGATCCGCTCGTGGAACAAGGCCGGCTGGTTCGACCTGCCTTCGCGCCTGGGCGACAAATTGGCGCCCCTGGTCGGCGCCAGGGCGGATGAACTGGTCGTGACCGACACCACCTCGATCAACCTGTTCAAGGTGCTGGCCGCGGCCCTCCACATGCAGGCGCAGAAGGAACAAACATCGCGGCGCCGCGTCATCGTCACCGAGCGCAGCAATTTCCCCACCGATATCTATATGGCGCAAGGCTTGACCGAGTGGCTGGACCGCGGCTACCGCATCGAGCTGGTGGACAACCCCGAGCACATTCCCGCCGCGATGACCGAAGATGTAGCCGTGGTGATGCTGACGCACGTGAATTATCGCACCGGCTACCTCCACGATATGCGCGCCATCAGCGAACTGGCGCATGGCAAGGGCGCGCTGATCGTCTGGGATTTGGCGCATTCGGCCGGCGCCTTGCCGGTGGACTTGCATGCCGACGGCGCCGATTTCGCCGTCGGCTGCACCTACAAGTATTTGAACGGCGGCCCCGGCGCGCCGGCCTTTGCCTGGGTGCCGCGCCGCCACCAAGCCGCATTCCGCCAACCGCTATCGGGCTGGTGGGGCCATGCCAGGCCGTTTGCGATGGCGCCGCATTTCGAGCCGACCGGAGGCATACGCCGGGCGTTGTGCGGTACCCAGCCCATCGTCTCGCTGGCCCTGGTCGAATGCGGGCTCGATGTGTTCGGCAAAACCACGATGGACGCGATCCGCGCCAAGTCGCTGGCCTTGACCGACCTGTTCATCGCCGCCGTCGAACAGGAATGCGCCGGCCATCCCTTGGCGCTGGTGACGCCGCGCGAACACGGCAAGCGCGGCAGCCAGGCCAGCTTTGCCCATCCGCACGGCTATGCCGTGATGCACTCGCTGATCGAGCACGGCGTGATCGGGGACTACCGCGAGCCCGAGATCATGCGCTTCGGGTTTACGCCGCTTTATACGCGTTTCGTCGATGCCTGGGATGCGGCGGCTATCCTGAAAGATATTCTGGAGAACAAGAAATATGACGAGCACGCCGAGCGTGCCGCAGTGACCTAGAGGGAAACGTATGACCGACAAAGACCAAAAGTGGCATGGCGCCCAGATGGATTTCAGCAAGTCGATGAGCTATGGCGACTACCTCGCGCTCGACCGCATCCTGACGGCCCAGCACCCGCTCTCGCCCAACCACAACGAGATGCTGTTCATCGTACAGCACCAGACCAGCGAACTGTGGATGAAGCTGATGCTGCACGAACTGCATGCCGTACGTGCGCAATTGCATGCCGGCGACCTGCCGCCCGCATTCAAGATGCTCTCGCGCGTGGCACGCATCATGGACCAATTGGTGCATGCCTGGGATGTATTGGCAACCATGACACCGCCCGAATACACGGCCATCCGGCCCTATCTGGGCGCATCGTCGGGCTTTCAGTCGGCGCAATACCGTGAACTCGAATTCATCCTCGGCAACAAGAACGCTGCCATGCTCAAGGTGCATGAACCCACGCCCGAGGTTCATGCGCGGCTGGACACCGCCTTGCGCTCGCCTTCGATCTATGACGAAGCCATACTGCTGCTGGCACGCAGCGGCTTTGCCATCGATCCGGCCCGTACACAAGCCGACTGGACCAGGCCCACGGCTGCCGACGACAGCGTCAAGGCGGCATGGCTGGAAATCTACCGCGAGCCGAACAAGCACTGGGCGCTCTATGAACTGGCGGAAAAGCTGGTCGATATGGAAACAGCCTTCCGCACCTGGCGCTTCCGCCACGTGACCACGGTGGAGCGCATCATCGGCTTCAAGACCGGCACCGGCGGCACGGCCGGCGTATCCTACTTGCGCAAGATGCTCGACGTGGTGCTGTTCCCGGAATTGTTCGCTCTGCGCACGGAACTGTAGGCGGGAGCTGTATCCATAGCGCAACTTTTGCTTAAATCTGCGACAGTTTTTCGCTAAGATAGATGCAGTCAACGGCTTTATCGTAATACCGTTGCGATTATCACCGACGGTGTTACGGATTTGGCCCCATGATTGCCCACAAGCTCCCTGAGCTATTTGAACTGGAACGCATCATCGCCGACGGCAAGGGGCGCGGCTTCGAAACACGCGTGCTGTGCGAGGCCGAATCGGGGCCGCACAAGCTGCCGGTCTATGCGCTCTCCATCGGCAGCAATGACCCGGCCGTACCGGCAGTCGGCTTCTTCGGCGGCATCCATGGCCTGGAACGCATCGGCACGCAAATCCTGCTGGTTTTCCTGAGAAGCCTGGTTACGCGCTTGCGCTGGGATCAAATGCTGCATCGCCAGCTGGAACAGGTGCGCCTGGTGTTCATGCCCCTGGTCAACCCAGGCGGCATGCTTGAAGGCACGCGCAGCAATCCGAACGGCGTGGACTTGATGCGCAACGCCCCGCTCGATGCGATCGACAAGGTGCCCTTCATGCTGGGCGGCCAACGCTACAGCTCGCGCCTGCCCTGGTACCGCGGTTCGCGCGAGAAAATGGAATGCGAGAGCCAGGCCGTGTGCACCGTGGTCGAGGAAGAATTGCTGTCGCGCCCGTTTTCGATGGCGCTCGATTGCCATTCCGGCTTCGGCATGCGCGACCGCATCTGGTTCCCCCATGCGCATACCTCGGTGCCGATCGCGCACCTGCCCGATATCTCGGCACTGGAAGACTTGTTCAGCCAGACCTACCCCAACCATAATTACCTGTTCGAGCCGCAAAGCCGGCAATACCTGACGCACGGCGACCTGTGGGATTACCTCTACCTGCGCTCGGAAACCCTGGGCAAGCGCATCTTCCTGCCGCTGACCCTGGAGATGGGGTCCTGGCTGTGGGTCAAGAAAAACCCGCGCCAGGTGTTTTCGCGTCAGGGCCTGTTCAACCCGCGCCCGGGCCACCGGCTGCAGCGCGTGCTGCGCCATCACGGCGTGTGGCTCGATTTCCTGGCTCGCGCGGCGTGCGGCAGCGAACGTTGGCTGCCGGTCGGCGCCGAGCGCATCGCCC
>DASVYZ010000691.1:0-3377 GCA_036391935.1 Burkholderiaceae bacterium
GAGATAACCAGCGCGGCAGGCCACCAGAACATGCGGCAATTGATCCAGCTGCGCTGGATCGCCGTCCTGGGACAGGTCACCACGATCACGGTCGCCATCGTCGGCTTCCGCATTCCCTTGCCTTTGCCGCACATGCTCGAAGTGCTGGCTTGCCTGATCGGCTTCAACGTCGCCAGCCAGTTGCGCTGGCATGAAAACCGCAGCGTCACCAATACCGAGCTGTTCCTGGCCCTGCTGGTCGACGTGGGCACACTGACGGGACAACTTTACCTTTCCGGCGGCATCACCAATCCGTTCGTCTTCCTTTACCTGCTGCAGGTGATTCTCAGCGCCGTGCTGCTCGAGGCCAAGTCGACCTGGATCATCGTGGCGGTCACGGCCGCCTGTCTGGCCTGGCTCTCGCTATCCCCCGCCCATCTGGTCTTTCCGCCGACGCCGGACAACAGCATTTCCCATCTCTACGTGGCAGGCCTGCTGATCTGCTTCCTGTTGAACGCCGGCCTGCTCGTTACCTATATCACGCGCATCAACAGCACCCGCCGCGCCGGCGACGAAAAGCTGGCCGAGATGCGGCGCCATGCGGTGGAAGAAGAGCATATCGTGCGCATGGGCCTGCTGGCTTCCGGCGCGGCGCACGAGCTCGGCACGCCGCTGGCGACGATGTCTGTGATTTTGGGCGACTGGAAGCGCATGAAGGCCTTCGCCGGCAAGGAAATCCGGCAAGACATCGCCGAAATGCAGGCGCAACTGGAGCGCTGCAAGAGCATCCTGTCCGGCATCCTGCTCTCCGCCGGCGAGGCGCGCGGCGTTTCCTCGGCCCGCACCACACTTAACAATTTCCTGAACGACCTCGTGTACGACTGGTGTGGCAGCCGCAACATCGTCACCTTCGCGTACGAAAACAAGATCGAGGAAGATATACCCGTCGTCTCCGACACGGCGTTGAAGCAGATGATCACGAACGTGCTCGACAATGCGCTCGAAGCCTCGCCGCAATGGGTGGGCATGGAAGTCAGGCGCGAGGGCGATACGCTGTTGCTGAGCGTGACCGACAGGGGGCTGGGTTTCGTCCCCAGCATGTTGCCGCAGATCGGCAAGCCCTATCAATCCACCAAGGGCAGGCCCGGCAGCGGCTTGGGCCTGTTCTTCGTCGTCAACGTCGCACGCAAGCTGGACGGCACAGTTGCGGTACGCAATCGCGAACAGGGAGGCGCCGAGGTGCAATTGAGCCTGCCGCTCGAATCCATCCTATATCGCGACGAAAATGCCAGGGAAGCGGCGCCATGACGGACAAGCGCCAGCTCTTGATCGTCGAAGACGACGAAGCCTTCGCCCGCACGCTGACGCGTTCGTTCGAGCGGCGCGGCTATGAGGTGCGGCACGCCAGAAGCTTCGAGGAAATGGAAGCCCTGCTGCCCGGCTACGAAGCAGGCAATGCGCCCGGTTATGCCGTGGTTGACCTGAAGCTCAATGGCGCCAGTTCCGGGCTTGCTTGCGTGCAGCTTTTGCATCAGCACAATCCAGCCGCCCTGATCGTGGTCTTGACCGGCTTTGCCAGCATAGGCACCGCCGTCGAAGCAATCAAGCTCGGCGCTTGCCAATACCTGGCCAAACCATCCAATAGCGACGACATCGAAGCCGCCTTCGGCCACGTGGCCGGCACGACCGAGGTGGAATTGACCAACCGTTCGACTTCGATCAAGAACCTCGAGTGGGAACGCATTCACCAGGTGCTGGCCGAAACCGACTTCAATATCTCCGAAACGGCGCGCCGGCTTGGCATGCACCGCCGCACCTTGGCGCGTAAGCTGGAGAAGCAACGCGTCAAGTAGCCAGCGCGAGGAATTGGTCGACCAATGGAGAAGATTCTCCCTTGCGCCGCGCCAGCAACAAGGCCGTGGTCGCCGATTCATCCGTGATCAGTCGATAGCAGACGCCGCTCATCTTGATGCATTGGAAAGATTCGGGCAGCACGGAAATGCCGCAACCGGCGGCAACCAGGCCGATGATGGTCGAGGCTTCGCGCGCTTCCTGTCCGATCGTCAGTTCGAAGCCGGCCTGCCGGCACAGCCTCATGACCTGGGTGTGCAAGCCCGTGCCGACGTCGCGTGAGTATACGACGAAGGGCTCGCCATCCAAGTCTTCGATCGCGACGGTCTTGCGCCGCGCCAGGCGATGCGAGGTCGGCAGCACGAACACCAGGGGATCATGGCGCAGCGTGGTCAGTTCGACCGCCGCATCGACCTCGAATTCCGGGGTGCGGATGAAACCGACATCGAGCACGCGATTGGCGATCGCCTCGATCTGGCGCATGGTCGCCATTTCCTGCAGCGACAAGTTCACTTGCGGATAGCGTTTGCGATACTGATTGACCACGCGCGGCAGGATTTCGGAAAACGGCATCGAAGACGTGAACCCGATACGCAATTCGCCGATCTCGCCGCGGCTGGCACGCCGGGCGTTTTCACCTGCCAGATCCGAGAGCGCGAGGATGCGCCGCGCATCTTCCAGAAACAGCTTGCCCGCATCGGTCAGGCGCACCGAACGCTTGGTGCGCACAAGCAATTGCGCGCCGACTTCGCGTTCCAGCGCCTGAATCTGCGCCGACAAGGGCGGCTGCCCCAGGTGCAGCCGTTGTGCCGCGCGCGTGAAGTGCAATTCCTCGGCGACAGCAACGAAATAACGCAGGTGGCGCAGCTCCATTTATCTTTTTCAAGTATAAATAATGACTTCAATATATATTGGACAGTATTAATGTGCAATCCTAAGATGCTTTCATCGGTTTTCTCAGGAATTACAGTGAGTGCGTCCAGCATGCCCCTCCCGACCCGCAGCCAAAGCGGCACGATCGAATTCCGGCGCACCAATCGCGCCCTGTTCCTCGGCGGATTTTCCACGTTTTCGCTCTTGTATTGCGTGCAGCCGCTGATGCCGGTATTTGCCAAAGAGTTCACGCTGACGCCGGTGCAAAGCAGCTGGTCTCTCTCGATTTCGACCGGCGCGCTGGCCATCAGCTTGATGATCGCCAGCGCAATTTCCGACAGCGTCGGGCGCAAATCCTTGATGTGCGGCGCCTTGATACTGTCGGCGCTGACGACAATCGCCTGCGCGTTTTCCGGCAACTATACGCAATTGCTCATCATGCGCGGCCTGCTCGGCGTGGTGCTGGCCGGCTTGCCGGCGGTGGCGATGGCCTATTTGAGCGAAGAGATGGAGTCCTCTTCGCTCGGTTTTTCCATGGGCTTGTACATAGGCGGCAGCGCCCTGGGCGGGATGTTGGGGCGCGTGGTGGCATCGAATCTGGCCGAGCTTTGGTCGTGGCGCGGCGCCATGGCCGCGATCGGCTTGTTCAGCCTGTTTGCCGGTGTTGAATTCTG
>DASVYZ010000692.1:0-6285 GCA_036391935.1 Burkholderiaceae bacterium
GCAGCTGATCGTATTCCGCCCCGGCACCGTGATGGAAATCGGTGCGAATGCCGGCTTTCTGACCGTGCCCATGGCGCAGACGCTTGCCGCCAAGGGGTACGATATGATCGCCTTCGAGCCGCTGCCGTTTTTATTCCAGAATCTGTGTGCCAGCTTGACGTTAAACGGCCTGAAAAACGTCAGGGCGTGGCCCTGGGCATGCATCTACGTCGAAAACGACAGGGCGGAGAATTCGCCCGCGCTGATCAGGTGGCTAAAAGAAAGAAACTATCGGCTCTGGTGGCACGCCCCCCGCTGTTCAATGCCGACAATTTCTTGCACAATACCGTCAACGTCTTTCACGATTTGATATCGCCGCACATGCTGTGTTATCTGGACGAACTCGCCATTCCCGACATCACGGCAGAAGAAATCAAGGATTCGGAATTCCATCCGTTCGGACAGAATAGCCCCCACCAGGCTTGACTCAGCCCAGCCAGCTGGCACGAGAACGCTTGCCGGCGGCGCTTGCGGCACCCTTCATTTCCCGCTTCGGCGCGTCATCCGCCATCAGCTTGACGCTGAAGTTCATCAACTCGTCGCGCCGGAATGCATGCAAGGTCACCGTATCGCCGATGCGATAGCGCTCCAGCAACTTGTCTAGGTTGGCCGCGGTAACGCGCAAGCCATCGAGCGCCACAAGCAAATCGCCGCCGGACAAGCCGGCCTTGTGCGCCGCCTGGCCTTCATAAACGGTCGCCAGCTTGCAATCGTTGCCTTCGCGCACCGTGCGCACACCCAAGCCGGGCTTGGCTTCCTTGCCCGGCGCGGTCAACTCGACGCCGTAAGGCGCGAGCAGTTCAGCCAGCGGCAAGTCGGACGTACCGCGCACCCATCGGTCAAGCCGGCTCTTCAATTTCAAACCGCTGACTTCATCGATCAGTGCTTCCAGCTCGGCTTCGCTGACGCCGCGCCCGCCCTTGGGCGAATAAAAATCGCGGCCATAGCGCTGCCACAGCGCGCGCATCACGTCATCGAGCGACTTCCTGCCACGGGTCTCGCTGCGTATAGTCAAGTCCAGCGCCAGCGCCACCAGCGAACCCTTGGTGTAATAACTGACGATGGCATTGGGCGAATTCTCGTCCTGGCGGTAATACTTGGTCCAGGCGTCGAAACTCGAATCGGCGAGGCTTTGCTTGTGCCGCCCGGCGCCGCGCCACACCATGTTGACGGTCTTGGCCACGGCCTTCAGGTATGCCGCTTCGTCGATCACGCCGGAGCGCACCAGCATCAAATCGTCGTAATAACTGGTGAAACCCTCGAACACCCACAACAGCGGCGTATGCGTTTCCTGGCGCAGGTCGTAGGGTGCAAACACGGCCGGTTTGATGCGCTTGACGTTCCAGGTATGGAAATATTCGTGGCTGCACAGGCCGAGGAAGTTGCGGTAACCGTCGCTATCGGCCGGCTTGCCCTTGACCGGCAAGTCTTCGCGCGCGCACATCAAAGCCGTCGAAGCGCGGTGCTCGAGCCCACCGTAGCCGTCGGCCGTCACCATGGACATGAAGACGTAGCGCGCCATCGGCGCACGCTTGCTGCGCGGCTCAAATAGCGCGATCTGCGCCTCGCATATTTTTTGCAGGTCGGTCGTCACCCGGACCATGTCGAGGTTGGGTACGCGCCCGGTGAACACCACGTCGTGCTGCACGCCATGCGCCTTGAAACTGCCCAGCTCGAAGGTGCCCATCTCGACCGGGTGATCGATCAGTTCGTCGTAATCGGCCGCGACGTAGGTGCCGAAGCCGTAGCGCTTCGCTTTCAGCTCGGGCAAAGCGGTCGCCACGCGCCACGTCATGCCCGCCGGCGGCCGGATATCGACCACGTGCGGCACATGCTCGTGCCCATGCGCCTGCAGGAACACGCTGGTGCCGTTGAAAAAACCATGCGTCTGATCAAGGTGGGCGGCACGCACCGACAAGTCCCAGGCATAGACCTCGTACTGCAGCGTCAAGGTGCCGTGGCATGGCGCGGCTTGCCAGGTGTGCTTGTCGAGCTTTTTCAGGGGCACCTTCCTGCCATTGCTGCTTGCGCGGATCTGCACGATATTGCGCGAGAATTCGCGGATCATGTAGCTGCCCGGGATCCAGGCCGGCAGCGAAAACACTTGCCCTTCCGCCGCCGGCGCAGCGACGGTCACGCTGACTTCGAACAAATGGCCGGCAAGGTCTTTCGGCGCGATGGCATACGAAATGGAATGCTTCAATTGGGAGCCCTCAGGTTTGCGCCGAACAAGGTCAATACGAGCGCAGCCACGACAACGCAAGTCAGCACGAGGCGCAGGCGGATGAACCAATCCGGCAGCTTGTACCAATGGTACACGTGCTTGTCGACGTGATAGGTGATGATGAAGCCGGCAGCGATCAAGGCCAGATGGTAATTGTGCACCATGGTCGAAAAGAAGGCGATCAGCGTCGGCGTCACGCTCCACAGCAAGGCCCGCTTGGTCTGGCGTGCCGACAGGTCGGCCGAGACCATGGTCGCGCCCCAATGTATGCCGCCCAGGAAAGACAGCGTAATGACCGAATACACCATCTGAACCGTAAGGAAGGTGTCGATCCATTCGACGTTGACCAACCAGCACGCGACGGCGAGCAGGCAAAAGGGAACCAGCCCTGCGATACCGATCTGGTGTGCCAGGCGCTTGTTCAGGAAATGCTTGTTCATGTAAGGTTTAGGCGGGGATGAGCGAAAGCGCCTAGTTTACCGGGATTGCAGCGGCAAATCGCGGCAAAGACGTGCGTCCGCCCCGGTTTCGATGCTCGGATGCGACAAAGCCATGATTATTTATGCAAGTCTTCCACGGTATCGACATCGCGGAAAATGCCGGTATCGTCCACGTCGACCATGGTCACTCCATGTTGGCGCAGCAGGGAGCGCGCCCCCTGGTCGCCTTCGAGTCGAAGCAATTGCGCCAGATGGCGCCGCGCAAAGCCGACCGGATTGCCGCCCCGGCCCCGGCACCAGGGTTGCACGATGCCGGCACCGGCGCGCAAGGCCCGCACCAGCGCATCGAGCGTGTCTTGCCTGACATAGGGCATGTCGGCCAAGGCAATGAGCCAGGCATCGGCTTCGCCCGCCTGCCTCAATCCCGCAACCAGCGAAGCCGCCATGCCCGTATCGGCGTCTTCGCATATCGCAACGCGGCAACCGAGGCCGCCGAGAATCTCATGCAAACCTCCTGCCCCGGGCCGCACCACGGCATGCACCGCAGGCAAGGCTTGCAGCATATGCCTGGCCGACGCCGCGGCAACGTGCTCGCCGCCGGGCAATAGCTGCATCAGCTTATCCTGCCCGCCCGTGGGGTCGAAGCGCTTGCCCCTTCCCGCAGCGAGCAGGATGCCGACGACGTGCATGACGAAACGTCGTCAAGCCAGATCGAACGGCAGCTTGCGCAAGCGCTTGCCCGTCAACTTGGCAATGGCGTTGGCGAATGCCGGCGCCAACGGCGGCAGGCCCGGCTCCCCCATGCCCGTGGGCGGGTCTTCCGAAGGTACGATATGGATGTCTATCGTCGGCGCGTCGGACATGCGGGCGACCGTATATTGGTGGAAGTTCTGCTGCTCCACCTTGCCGTCCTTGAGCGTGATCGCCGCACCGGGCAGCGTCGTGCCCAACCCCATCACGATGGCACCCTGGGCCTGCGCTTCCACCGTCATCGGATTGACGGCGCGGTTGCAATGGATCGCCCCCGTGACGTGATGCAGCACCGGCTTGCCCTTTTGCACCGACGCTTCCACCACGTAAGCCGCCACGGTATTGAACGACTCGTGCACCGCCACGCCGAAAGCATGGCCATGCGGCAGCGTCTTCTTGCCGTAGCCGGACTTCTCCACGGCGAGTTCGAGCGCCGCGAGATGGCGCGGATGATTATTGCCGATCAATTCCTTGCGGTAGGCCACGGGGTCCTTGCCCGCCGCATGGGCTGCTTCATCGATCAGCGTTTCCATCACGAAGGCCGTATGCGTCGAACCGACCGAGCGCCACCACAGCACCGGCACATTGGCTTGCGCATTGTGCACCGAGAGGCGGAACGGCATATCGTAAGGTTCGCCCAGCCCCTCGACCATCGTGGCATCGACGCCGTTCTTGACCATCATCGGCTCGAACGGTGTACCGGCCAAAATCGACTGCCCGACCACGGTATGGTTCCAGGCCACGATCTTGCCCTTGGCGTCGAGCCCGATCTCGGCATGGTGCACGTGCGAGGGGCGATAATAGCCGCCCCTGATATCGTCTTCGCGGCTCCACATCACCTTGACCGGGCCGCCCTTGCCGGCCGCATGCCCCGATGCGTTCCATATTTTGGCCACGTTGACCGCTTCGACAAGGTAATCCGAAGTCGGCACGGCGCGCCGGCCGAAGCCGCCGCCCGCCATCATGGTGTTGAGCGTGACTTGCTCCACCTTCATGCCCGCCGTGCGCGCGATCGCGCCCTGGTCGATCGTCTGGAATTGCGTGCCGGCCCAGACCGTGCAGGAATCCGCCTTCAAATCGACCACGCAATTGAGCGGCTCCATCGGTGCGTGGGCCAGGTAAGGGAATTCATAGACGGCCGTGATTTTCTTCGCCGCGTGGGCCAGCTTGGAAACGTCGGCCTCCTTGGCCACCGTGCCCGGCTGGGTCGCAAGCTTCTTGTATGCAGCGATCTGGGCTTCGCTGCTTACCTTTTCCTTGCCCTCGGTGTTCCATTCGATCTCGAGCGCATCGCGCCCCTGCTTGGCCGGCCAATAGCCCTCGGCCACCACGGCCACGCCGCTGCCGCCGCGGTCGGTCGGCACCTCGAACACATCAAGCACGCCCTTGATCGCCTTGGCCTTGCCCGCGTCGAACTTCGCCACCTTGGCGCCGAACACGGGCGGATGCGCAATCACGGCCACATTCATGCCGGGGAAATGGTTGTCGATGCCGAATTGCTGGCGGCCGCTTACCTTGGCGCGCGCATCCAAGCGCGGCGTCGGCTTGCCGATGATGGTGAAAATCCTGGGGTCTTTCAGCGTGACCTTTTCCGGCACCGGCTGCGCCATCGCGGCATCGGCCAGTGCGCCAAAACTCGCCTGCTGCCCGGCCGGGCCATAAACCACGCCCTTGCTCACCTTGATCTGGTCCGGCGCCACCTTCCATTGCGCGGCAGCGGCCGCCACCAACATGGCACGCGCCCGGGCGCCAATCTCGCGGTATTGCATGAACGAGTGCGCCACCGAACCGGAGCCGCCCGTCATCTGGATGCCGAACAAGGGGTCCTTATACGCATCGCCAGCCGGTGCCAGTTCGCCCTTGACCTTGCCCCAGTCAGCGTCGAGTTCTTCGGCAATCAGCATGGGCAGCGCCGTTTGCACGCCCTGACCGAATTCAAGCCGGTTCACCATGATGGTGACACTATCGTCCGGCGCGATATGCAGGAAGGCATTGGGCTGCGACACTGCCTTGGCCTGCTGCGCCACGGCAAAGCGGTTGCCGCCAGAAACGTAAAAACCGAGCACCAGGCCCCCGCCCGCGACGGCAGCCGTCTTGAGAAAGCTCCGGCGCGACATCCCGCCCTGGGCACCATGTGCAGACTCGCCGCCTGCACCCTCATTCATCCAATCGGTGTGCATGATGGTCTCCTTATGCCAGAGTCTTCGAAGCATCCTTGATCGCCGCCTTGATGCGCTGGTACGTGCCGCAGCGGCAGATGTTGCCGCTCATGCCGGCATCGATGTCGGCATCTGTGGGATGGGGTTTTTCCTTCAGGAGGGCGGCCGCGGACATGACCTGGCCGGGTTGGCACCAGCCGCACTGGGAGACCTCCTCGGCCAGCCACGCCTGCTTCACCCGGTGCGTCTTCGCCACCCCCTCGATGGTGACGATCCGTTTCCCCACCGCATCCTTCACGGGGGTGATGCAGGAGCGCTGGGCCTTGCCGTCGATGTGGACGGTGCAGGCGCCACACAGCCCCTCGCCGCAGCCGAACTTCGTGCCCGTAAGCCCCAGGTTCTCCCGCAGTACCCACAAAAGTGGCTTGTCGGGTGGAACATTGACCCGGTGCTTCTTGCCGTTGATGTTCAGAACCACCATCTGCTGCCTCCTCTCGTTTGCCGTTACCGTGCGCGGCCGCGTACGGAGCCGCATTTCTTAAGAGTAGCCCATGCGCGCGGCAATTCAAGTCAACGAGGGACCTACACTGTCACACACTTCGCCCTCATCCGCCCCTCCGGGGCACCTTCTCCCAGAGGGAGAAGGGAATGGGAACTACCCCTCTCCCCCCGG
>DASVYZ010000693.1:0-1552 GCA_036391935.1 Burkholderiaceae bacterium
GTCTTAAGGCTTCATTTACACCAATGTCGTGCGAGAGCAGGAAGTCAATTGACCGGCATCGACTGGATGTAGTAAGTCACCGCCTGCACATCGCCACGCTCGAGACTGTGCGTGACCTGTGTCATCGGCGTGCCGGGCCGCCCTTCGGTGTCGCGGAACACCAGCAATTGCTTGGCCATGTAATCCTGATGCTGGCCAGCCAAGCGCGGGAATGAAGCCAAGCCCTCGCCTTTCGGCCCATGGCAAGCCTGGCATGCCGTGACTTGCTTGTCCGGTATGCCGTTTTCGAAGATGCTCTTGCCGGCGGCAGCCAGTGCGTTGACGCTTGCCGGATTCGGTTGCGGCGCCTGCTTCGAGAAATACGCCGCGAGACCATGGATCTGCTCATCCGTCAAATTGCGGCTGATGCCCCACATGTATTCGTAGCCTTCCGGGTCGCTGCGCTGATGGCCGCGGACGTTCTTCAATTGCGCTTCCAGGTAGTCGGCATTTTGCCCCGCGAGGCGTGGGAAATTGGGCGAAACGGAATTGCCCTTCGCGCCGTGGCAGACCGAACAAACCTGCTTCGCCGTCACTGCGGGATCGACCGCCGGATTGGCCAGATCGCGTGAACGCTCAGGGTTGGCGCAGCCGGCGATGCCCATGATGGCCGCGGCCATCAGGCCGAGGCTGGCGCCGTATGCGGTGCGCAGTGTTGTCGTGCGGTTCATCAGAAAGCCCCCCATAGATAGAAGAAGACCGTATCGTTGTTGCTCGCGCTGCGTCCGTTGCCGTCATAGTTCGACATGCTGCCATTGTATTGCGTGAACTTGTAGTACTGCATGCCGACGCGCACATTCTGCAGCGGCAGGTAAAACACTTCCGGCACCCAGACCCTGGTGTTGGGCGTCGCGTTGGCGTTGCCGAACGGGACCGGATTGCCATTGCCGTCCGGGCTGTTGGTATAGGCCAGCGCATCGGGCGAACCGGTCGAGGCGGCATAGGCCAGGCTGACTCCGTATTTGGCCCGATAGCTATAGGTTCCCTTGATGCGCAGGTAGTTGAGCCGGTTCGAACTGTTGCTGTAGTTGCCGGTGTAATTCGGGTCGTTGACGTTCCACAGCGGGCTGTCGTAGTGCTGGTTCTCGCGGATGTAGCTGAACTGCGCCGAGAATACGTGCGGGTCGAGAATATATTGATATTGCCCGTCCACGCCGAGATCGCGATAGCTCGTCACCGGGCCGGAGGTGGCGGGCGAATTGTAATAGATGTCCGTATTGAATCCGAACAATCCGACCATGGCGCTATGCGGCCCCCAATCGCGGTTATAGGCCAGGCGCCAATAAGGGCTGAAGTTCCCCTTGAGCTTGGGCATGCCGGAGTCCGGTACGCCCTGGCTCAGGAAGGAAAAAATGCCGTTCGCCGTCTGGTAATTGCCCAGTTCCAGATACCAAGTCTGGTCGAGATAGGCATAGGCGGTCACGCCGGCAGCAACAGGACCCAGTTGCATGACGATAGGCGTGGCCGGTACGCCGACGAAAGGCCCGCCGTTGCCGCCTGGATTGCTGGCCGG
>DASVYZ010000694.1:0-3898 GCA_036391935.1 Burkholderiaceae bacterium
CGAAGATCGCCGCATTGGCCGCCATCACCTGCTCTTGCAGCAGCGTGTGCGACAAGGCGATCGCGCCGGCACGGTCCAGCCCCTGCAGGGCTTGCGCACTCCAAGCGCGCGCCATGCCGTCGGCCACCATCGACGTCGCCATGCCGCTGGCAACTTCGCCGGCGTTGTAACCACCCATCCCGTCGGCCAGCACGGCGATGCCGCAATCGGGGCGCAGCTCTATGCTGTCCTCGTTCAGGTCGCGCACCATGCCCGGATCGCTGAGACTGGTCATCAGCAATGCATCTGTCAACGCCACGCTACCCCCGGAATAAAGCGATCAATAGACGCAGGCGGCTTGCCTGCTCCCCCACTATTGCGATTATTGCTTTAGCGACGTTGCCTGGGCATTGCGATTCAGCAACAAGCACAGGCCGCCACACTCTAGTATGTATATTCAAAGTATCCTAGCGCAAATGTTGCCACATTGTCTCGCCGAACGCCGCGCAAAATTCACACTTTTGTTGGTTTTCGGCATTGGGCAAAGCATTTTGTCCTCATTGCCATGCCATTTGTGCCACAAGCACCGCCGCGTTGTAGCCCGCATGGGCCAGCATCGGCGCCAACAGGCTTTTGGTGCGTTCGTACGCCACCGCGGCACACACGCCGAGCGCGAACACCGGCAGCATCGATGCGGGCGGATGCACAATGGCGAAAATCGCCGCGCTGGCCGTGGCTGCAATGAAAGGCGTGGTCGAACGGCGCAAGCCGCCGAAAATCAACCCGCGGAAAATGAATTCCTCGAATAGCGGTGCGCCCACCACCGTAAGCAGCGCCAGCCACAGCAGGCTGCCTTTTTCAAACGTGGCATGGTCGATCCGGTCCCACAAGCCGAGGCCGCGCAAAGCCCCCATATATGCCAGGCCCAGGAGCGCCGCCACGGCGCACATGCCCATGCCCCAAGCGAGAGAACGTCCCAGGCCGGCACCAAATACCTGCGGCACGCCCTGCGTCTTGTTGCGCCAAAACTCCCAGCGAAAATTCCCGTATGTCAGCGCACCGGCCACGAAAAAGGCGATCGCCAATCCCGAGATACCGATCTTGCCATCCTCGTCGCGCAACACCAGCATGCCTATCATTTGCGCCAGGAAAAACACGGTGGCGGCAATCATCCCGTCGGCGAGCGAAACACGGGCAGGCGGCGAGGCCACGGGGTCGAGCAGGGTCGGCAACTCTTCGCGCGCTTTCTGCCACAGCGATACGGCAAGCCCGCCTGTCAGGATCATGAACACCAGCTTTTGCCACCAGGCTTCGGAATAGATGCTGTAGACGTAAATCCCCGACAGCATCATGTAGCCATAGGTATAGGTGGGCCGCACCTTGGCCTGTGCATCCTGGGCCAGCGGATCGCAAGCGAAGATGCCGAGCGAAACCGCGATCACCGAGAAGATCGCGATGCCCACCAACACCACCAGCATCAGGCCGAGCAGCTCCCGGCTCACCGTCCCCGCGTAGCCGATGGCGAGCGCGAATACGCAGACCGGATAGATCAGCGCCAGCATGCCCCACATCTGCGCTTTTTCCTTGAGCGCGCTTTCCAGGGAGCGCGGAAAGCTATACAGCAGCCAAAGCGCGCCGCCCTCGTTATTCAAGGTCTGAAAAGCCGACAGCATCAGCACATAGGCACTGATGCCGAAAGCCAGTGCGGCGGTGAATGTGGGGCTGGCGCCAAGGTCGGAAAGCTGGTTCAGGCGACCGGAAAAGAGCATCTGAGCCGATACGACGATGACCGGCAGGAGCAGTGTCTGCAACAGAAAATTCCTGTCGCGCGAAAGCAGGCGCAATTCGCGCCGCTGGATGGGCGTGAAAATGGATTGCGCAAATGAAGCGGGCTTGGCACGCCTGGAAGCAGTGTGCCGCCCGCTCTCGCGCACGCCAGCCCTCACCACGCCGCCGCGCAATTGCCGGCCGAGCAGCGCGATACCCAAGGTAACGCCCACGCCGATTTCGCCGAGGAACAGCAGGCAATACAGCGCCGTATCCGCCGAAGTATCGGCATTGAGCAGGCGCACCGCGAGGCCGGGGGGAGCCCAGGTTGCCCACTGCGGAAAAGCGGCGGCCCAATCGTAGGCAAAGCGCAGGGCCGAGGTGCCATAGGACATGGAAAGATAGAGCGTGGGCAGGCTGATCAAGGTGATGAGCGCCTGCAGGTTGCGCAATTGTGCCGGTTGCAGACTCAGGCGCAAGCCGGTGTCGATCAGCGTGCGCACCGTCGCCGACAGCATCAAGAGCGGCAAGGCGACGGCAACGCCCACTGGAGGCGCCGCCCAGCGGTAGCCCGAATACCAGGCAATCATGGTGCAGGCCGGCCACAAGGTGAGGAAGCCGACGGGATTGGCCACGGTCCGCCCCAGCACGCGTCCGGCCAAGAGGGTGGCGCGCGATGTCGGCAAGGTCACCAGCCACTCCATATCCCAATCCTGCTGCGACATTTCGCGCGCGCCAAGCTGCATGAGTATGCTGCTCAGGAATACCAGCGACATCACCAGCGAAAGCCCGCCCACCAATTCAGGCGAAAACGGGTCGGCCAGCAATTCGCCCGGGGCGATACTCTCGGCGCGCAAACCTTGAGGCACCCCTTGGACGACAAAGCAGGCACTATCGCTGTCGAGATGGCAGTGCAGGTTGATGACGCTCTGCCGGGCAATGGTGAAAAAGGAAAAGCTCATGATCGCCAGCACGAAACCGGACACCAGCCAGCGGTTGCGCTTTCTGGGCGTGGCCTTGCGCCGTTTGTTCCCTCCCAACGGCCGGTTGGCTGCCGACGCCATCTGGTTCAGTACGGCGTACAAACGCAGCCGCGTCAGCAGCCAGAGCGCACGCAACGGCGTTACCGGCGCGCGGGCGCCGGCCGTCATGCGGCCACCATGTTCGCCGGTTGCCCGGGAGCCGACGCTTGGCGGTCTCCCTCGTCGGTGATCTTCAGGAAGGCCTCTTCCAGCGAAGAGCCCGAGGCGGCACGGTCCCTGATATCCTGCAGGCTGCCCGTGGCAATCAGTTCCCCATGATGAATGATGCCGACGCGATGGCAAAAGCGTTCCGCCATATCGAGCAGATGTGTGGACACGAAAATCGTCATGCCCTGCGCCGCGCTGCGCTGCAACCGCTCCTGCACGTCGCGCGCCGAACGCGGATCGAGCCCGTTGATCGGTTCGTCAAGAATCAGCACCGGCGGTTCATGGATCAGTGCGCAAGCCAAGCCCAGCCGCTTCTTCATTCCAAGAGAGTAATTCACCGCATATTCCTCGCTTGCATCGTCGAGCCCGAATTCAGCCAGCATTTGCTCTGCCCGGTCCGCAGCGTCCTTGCGCTTGAAACCATGCATTTCAGCCACGAATTCCAGGATCTCGCGCCCGCGCAGGTAATCGTAGAACACAGGATTGTCCGGCAGATATCCGATGCGCCGTTTGACCTCGGCGGCCTCGGCCCTGCAATCGAGACCGTCTATCACCACACGCCCGGCCGATGGCAGAAGGATCCCCATCATCATCCGTATTGTGGTGGTCTTGCCGGCGCCGTTGGGGCCGAGGAAGCCGAACACTTCGCCTCGTGCCACGGAAAGATTGAGCGGTTTGACGGCATGAAACGTGCCGTAATCTTTTGCCAACTCCTGAAATTCGATCATCGATGATTCCTGTATTTGGTTCCCATTCGGCTGGGCCGACACCCGCCGCCTTGCGATTCTAGCAATCAAGACCACCTTCGGCCATTCCATAAATATGGGAGGTAGGTCAATTTGCGCCAGATCAAGGCGCTTTTCAGATGGCAGCCTATGCTGATATCAGGCACGGATTTCGATTCCCGAGCTTGAAATTTTTGGCACCGTAGTCAGACGGATATGAACTTGGAGGGTGCCCCG
>DASVYZ010000695.1:0-6120 GCA_036391935.1 Burkholderiaceae bacterium
ACGTTTCTATGCCGCTTTTGGCGATCAGTTGCCAGGCGACGGGCCGCGCCAAACGTTCGGCCAACTCTTGCGCCAAGGGTTGCGCGAGCGCCTGTTCCTGGCGTTCCACGCCGACGCCGGCTGCGGACGAATCGCCCAGCACGAGCAGGCGCAGCGCCACGCCGCAGAAATTCGCACCTTCCACCCCCATGCGCCGCCCCGCAGCTTCAGGCAGACGCGGGGTTGTGCGTCTTACCCGTTTGCCTTGAAACAAGAGAATAGGGCCGAACAGGATTTTGCCCAGGACAAGCACGCGCACCTCGAAAAAACGCCCATCATGCCATATCCCGGCGTGATGGGCGCAAGGAGCGGCGCGGCGCGTCTCAGGCGGCGGAAGTCAAGACGACAGGCTCTTGCCCGGGCGCACGCACCACGCCGATCCAGGCGATGGCGACCAGGGCGCCGATCGTGGCAACCACCCCGTTGGCGCCATAGCCGAGCACGTGACCGTCGGCGGCGGAACTCAGCATCAAGCCGCCAACCCAGGAGCCTACCCCGACGCCGAGCGACTGGATTGCGCCATTGATCGAAAGGAAGGCGCCGCGCCTTGACGGCTCGGGGATCGTCGTCAGCAAGGCCTGCAGCGGGATCATGCGCGAGGACATCACGACCATGAACACGGCGAAAAAGGCGACGATGGCGGGGAACGGCAATTGCGGCATGTGGGTCAGGAACAGGACGGCCACGATGGACAGCAGCGCGCACAGGCGGAAAACAAGATGCTTGCCGTAACGGTCGGCCAGCTTGCCCACCGGGCGCGAGGTGAAGAAAGTCGCCGCGCCGCCGGCCACGTAGATCCAGGCCACGTGATCGATCTTGACGCCGTAATTGCCGACCAGGACCACCGAAATGAACGGGATCACCAGCATGTGCGAAGACATCACGATGAAGGTCAGCACATAGGCGCGCAGGTGCGCCGGCTTTGCCAGCATCGCGATCAACTGCGGCAGCACATCGCGCATGGGGTGGACGCCTTCGCCCAGATGGGCATTCAAGGCCGGCACCAGCCTGGCGCCGGCGATCCAGATCGCCACCGAAAACGCGACCAGCAGGAAGAACGGCGCATACCAGCCGAATTGCGCGCCGAGCCAGACACCGGCCGGCACGCCGGCCACGGCGGCCAGCGAAAACGCCGTCATGATGACGCCCGTGGCCTGGCCGCGGCGCTGCGGCGGAATCACATCCGACACGATGGCCATGACGATGGAACCGAGCACGCCGCCGGTCAAGCCGGCGAAAGCCCGGGCCAGCATCAGGAGCGGAAACGTCGGTGCAAGCGCGCAACCGAGGTTCGACAGCGCGAACAGTGCATACACCGCCAGCATCAGGCGGCGGCGGTCGAAGCGATCGATATAGGTCGCAGCAAAGAAGCTCGACAAGCCCGAGCATAGTGCGTAGGCCGAGACGGCCATGGCGAAATGCGCCGGACCGATACCGAAGGCATGCATGATTTGCGGGCCGAGCGGCATCATCACCATGAAATCCATGATGGCGGTGAATTGCGTGAGCGCCAGCAGCCGCAGCAGCCCGCGTTCGTGAGCGGAACTTAATTCGTACATGAGTTTTCCTTGTTATGCTGCATGGGCAAGTCAGTCGCCCTTGATGGACTTGGCCGCCTGCAACAGGATTTGGGCGATACGCTTCTGTTCCGCCGGCGACATGTCGTCATGCTCGAACAGCGCGTGTTTGAGTTTGTGCTTGGCATCGATCAGCTCGGGCAGCCAGCCGCCCTCGCCGAAATCGGCGCCGGCTTCGCCGGAATAGGCGCGCCGCACCGATTCCATCTTGGCACCGATATGGGCCAGGCGGGACAGCATGGCTTCCACCCTTTCCTTGTTTTGCGCCAGATGTTCGCGTCCGGCGTCGGAGAGCGAATAACTCTTGCGGTTTCCTTCCTGGGCGACGACCAGGTGGCCCAGCTCTTCGAGATAGGTCAGCGCGGGATAAACCATGCCCGGGCTCGGTGCGTAAAAACCTTTCGACAGCGACTCGATTGCCTTGATCAATTCATAGCCGTGCGCAGGCTTGTCTGCCACCATGGCCAACAACAGCAACTGCAAGTCCATCGAACTGAGCTTGCGGCCGCGCGTGAACTCTTCGCCGTCGCCATCGCCGCCCATGCCGCCCCCCCAGCCTCCCCACCCGCGCCGCCCACCGTCGCGGTGACCGCGATGTCCCATGCCCATGGCATGGACTTGGGCCAGCCACGGCATGCGCTCATAGAGACGCTCCAGGAAATGCCAGCCCGAGTGCCACATGCCGCGCGGATAGGCGTCGTGGCCGAAAGCCTGCGCGTGGGCGCGTTGACGCTCATGCCATTGCTCGTGCGAGCCGTAAAAATCGAAGTGGCCGCCTTCGCAGTTATCTTCGTGGCGGTGGCCGTGCCGGTGTCCATGGTGTCGAGGCATGATCGCTCCTTTGCAATATATATCTTACGATACATCTAAAAACATATCGTAAGATATACGCCATGCGCCACGATGTCAACCTCGATTTGCCATTTTTTTGTCAATGCATTTGCGATGCCATCATGACAACATCGCTTGATGACGATACCTCTCCCTCCGCTTGTCCCATCCAACACACAGGCATAAAAAAAGCGCAACCGGAAGGGCTGCGCTTTTTTTCGCTGCACCGCCCAGGGCGGCGCGCTTATTTGAAGAAACGGCGGCCGCGGCCCGAACCCGAGTCCTTGATCCCGCCGCTTTTGACCAGCGAGTTCAAGACGAAAGTCATGCGCTGAGACAGTTTCTTGATCTGCTCCTTGCTGGGCTGGAAGCTCAAGCCGGCAATGGATTCCTTGAGAATGTCGGATGCCGATTTCGGTTCGCTCGTCACCAGGTTGGGCCAGTAATCGCCGCCGGTGAAAGGCAGTTCGTTCGGTCCCTTGGCGGCGCGGCCGCTCTTGACCTTGGCCGGACGCCCGCGCTTACCCTTGACCGCTTTCTCAACCTTGACCTTGCCCGGCTTGCGGCCGCGCTTCGCGCCTGCCGGCTTGGCACCTGCCGTACCCAGGCCGAGTGCGCCCAATTGAGAGAGCGCCATTTCGAGCGCCGACACTTGCGATTGGTAGTAGGCCAGGCCCTGCTTGGCTTGGGCGAGTTCCGCCGCAAGCGCGGCCATTGCGGCATCGATATTCGACATGAATTTTCCTCTTCATAGAATTTGTCGTGAGAGGATTATAACAGTCTCCTAAACGAGAAACGATAAATCGCCTCTCTCGCAATCGCAAGTATCTTCACCTACTAAAATTTTATAAGACCGAGAGCAAAGCCTTACCAAAAGTCATAGAAAGTCATCTACAAAGGCATCTCTTCGTCATGCCGCTCGGTGAAAGCACAAAGGGCCATAACTCGGCGACCTTATTTTCCGGGACAATCTACGAGCCAATGACCGCAAGCACATTGCGCCGACTGAACGGCTTTAGCCGCGCAGGCGTGACTTATAGAAGCTAAAAGATTCAACCCGGGCTCAAAAACGAAAGGAGCGACCCGCACTCCTTCCGCCTGCCGACACCCAGGTACCGCAATCAATGAAACGCGACGCTGACCACGCGCTGCTGCCCGCCGCCGGCGACCGTCTCCGACGGCTCGGCCATCAGCACTTCGCCGCCGACTTTTCCATCGTCGCGCTTGTCTATCGTCACTTGCAGCTGCCGGTCCCTGGCGACGAACGTGTTGCCGTTCTTGGCGACGAGCGCATGCGCCTTGTCGCCGTGCAGCGCCGCAAATTTTACGCCGGCTCGTGTAAACAGCACGATCGAATCGCCATTGGCCAATTCATACGAACCGGCATATTTGCCGAACTCCTGCTCGCTCATTGCACGCGGCGAGTCGGGCAGCATGATACTGCGCGGGCTATCGGTGATGGTGACGGTATTGTTGTCGCCCGCCGGCTGCGCGCCGGCGGCAAAGCTGGCGAGTGCCAATACGGAAGCGGTGACGGAAGCGGCGATCAAGGTTTTCATTTCTTTCTCCAAATTCAAGGCAAAAAGGGTCCCTGCGCCCCCGCTTGCAGGCAAGCGGGGGCGCAGCACAAGTCGATGCTGCTGTGGTGTGGCGACATGTTTTTGCCGCGACATGGACACTGTAGTGGTTCGCCCTGGCATGCGACAGCGCTTTGAGATGAACTGCGCAAACACGGCGACAGCCCGCAAATTTGCGCGATGAATTGCAACGCCGGAGGGGGAGATGAATTGCCGCATCGGGCCACATCTAATGCAAGATGTGACCCCATTTCATGAGCGGAAATAAACCGCCGAGCGGAAGGGAATGAGAAGTGAGAATGGAGCCGCCCCGCGGCTCCAGGGAACAACGGATGATCAACGCATCGCCACGTCCTGCACCTTCATGCGCAACGGCTGCTTGCGGTGCAGCCTGGCATAGCGGTCGTCCGGCACCACCATCAGGACATCGCCGGAAACGAGACGGCCGTCTTCGTCGGTGACGAAGCTCACCTTCAGCTTGCGGTCCTTGGCGACAAAGCTCGCATCGGATGCCGCCACCATTTCATGCCAGGCGCCGCCGTGCAGCTTGGCGTATTTCTTCAGGCCGCGCGTGAACAACGCAACGGAGTCCCCGTTGGTCAGTTCATACGAACCGGTATAGCGCGAATATTCGCTCGCCGTCATCGAACGCGGATGCGCCGGCAAATCGATCGTCGGCCCCTTGCCGGTAATCGTCACCGTGCTGGCGTTGTCGTCGGGAGCCTGCTGCTGCATCTCCGGCGTTTGTTGCACCGCCGATTGCTGCGGATGCTGCACCGGTTGCGCCACAGCACCGATCGCCGCCGCACTCAGAACGGATGCGAGTATCGAAGTCTTCATGGTGTTCCTCCATCGTGAAAGTGAAGGCCGCACCCCGCAACGTATTGCACTTGCCCCTCATCCGCGCTTCGCATGCATGACGTGGCATTGACAGCGTAGATCAAGCGCGCACAACAATTGAGCGCTTTGAGACAAACTGCAGAAATCGGGGTATAGGCCGTTATAACTTGCGATAGATTGACCCGGCTGCAATGCCAAAAGTTCAATCACGACATGGCGTTGGGCCATTGACGTAACCGCCGGAAATGAAACCAGCGAAAACAGAAACGACAGGCAACAGATGAGATGGCCTGCCCTACACGATTCGAACGTGTGACCTACGGCTTAGAAGGCCGTTGCTCTATCCAACTGAGCTAAGGGCAGTGCGGAAGGGGAATCCCTTAACGTAAAAAAATGCGACACGGCCATTCGACCGGCCCCAGATGATACGCCTAAAGAGGCATATTTTCAATTGGGCAATGACTTGAAAGCCCGTCCCGTGCTCAACCCGCAATCTATCCCGCCGCGTAACCGCGCAGCAGGCTTTCCAGTTGCCGCGCCGGCAAGGGCCGGCTCAGATAATACCCCTGCATCTGGTCGCATTGCTGCTCGCGTAGGAAGTCGAGCTGTTCTCGGCCCTCCACGCCCTCGGCGATGACGCGCAGCTTCATGCTGTGCGCCAGGGCAATGACGGCCTTGGCAATCGCGGCATCGTCGGAATCGGTGGTGATGTCGCGCACAAAGGAACGGTCGATCTTCAAGGTGTGAATCGGGAAACGCTTCAGGTAAGCCAGGCTGGAATAGCCGGTGCCGAAATCGTCGATCGAGAGATGCACGCCCATGTCGGACAGCTTTTGCAGCGTTGCGGCTGCGGCTTCCGGGTTGTCCATCAAGATGCTTTCGGTGATCTCGAGTTCGAGCGATTGCGGCTCGCAGCCGCTCTCTTCCAGCGCACGGGACACCGTCTTGGCAATGTCCTGCTGCTTGAACTGGCGCGCCGAGAGGTTGACCGCCATGCGCAAGGGCGCATAGTGGCCGCTCCTGGCCCAGGCTTGGAGCTGGGCACAGGCCGTGCGCAAAACCCATTCGCCGATGCCGACGATCAAGCCGGTTTCTTCGGCAATGGGGATGAAATCGGCCGGGTGGATCATTTCGGCATTGGGCGGCTGCCAGCGCAACAGCGCTTCGACACCGACAATCGCGCCGCTGGCGATATCCATTTGCGGCTGGTAGTGCAGCACGAATTCATTGCGCAGCAAAGCATTGCGCAAAGCGCC
>DASVYZ010000696.1:0-5275 GCA_036391935.1 Burkholderiaceae bacterium
GGCGCTGCAAAAAGACCCGCGCCAGCGCTTTCCCACCTGGCAGAATTTCGCCGACCAGCTCTCGGTGATCGACTCGGCACTGACACCGGAACAGGAAGAGTATTCCGACCGCGAAAAATTCCTGGCGCTGCGGAAAAACCCCTTCTTCGAATCCTTCAACGACCCGCAAATCTGGCAAACGCTGCGCGCCGCGCGCTGGCACCGGCTGCGCGTGGGCAAGGTGCTGATGGAAGAAGGCAAGCCGGGCAATTCCTTCTCCATCCTGATCTATGGCGAAGTCAACGTCAGCAAGCATGGCAACCACATCTCGCGCCTGAAGGCGGGCGCCAGCCTCGGTGAAATGGCTTTCCTGAAACCGGATCAGCCGCTGCGCACGGCCACCATCACGGCAGCCACGCAAGTGGTGGCGGTGAAGTTTACGCGTGCGGCGCTGGAGTTCGCCGGAACGGACTTGCGCGCCAAGTTCGAGCAGCGCTTCCTGGAGATCCTGGTGGATCGTTTGAGCATCACTTCGGAGAAGCTGGCTGAGGTGCAGACATGACTTGCGTCGCACGCCTGCGGCTTTTCCATCCTACAAATTCGTACCGAGGAACTTGCTCAAAAACTGCCGCGTGCGCGCCTCGCGCGGCGCGGCAAACAGTTGCTTCGCCTCGCCCTGCTCCGCAATCCCGCCCTTGTCGATGAAGATCACGCGATTGGCCACGTCGCGCGCGAAACTCATTTCGTGCGTGACGATGACCATCGTGCGTTTCTCCTCGGCCAGGCTGCGTATCACGGCCAGCACTTCACCGACCAGTTCGGGATCAAGGGCGGAAGTCGGCTCGTCGAACAGGATCACATCCGGTTCCATGGCCAGCGAACGCGCAATCGCCACACGCTGCTGCTGACCGCCCGACAACTGGCGCGGATAGGAATCGGCCTTATCTGCCAGCCCCACGCGTGCCAGCAAGGCGCGGCCGCGTTCGCTTGCGGCGGCCTTGTCCTGCTTCTTCACGATTACCGGCCCTTCGATGACGTTTTCCAGCGCCGTGCGATGCGGGAACAGGTTGAAGTTCTGGAACACGAAGCCGACGTGCTGGCGCAGCTTGCGCACCTTGTCCTTTTGCTGGGCAATCGGCTTTTCCGCATCGATCTCGATGCTGCCGACCTGAAGCGTGCCGCCGTCGGGCACGTCGAGCAGGTTGAGGCAGCGCAACAGCGTGGTCTTGCCCGAGCCGCTGGGGCCGATCACGGCCACGACCTCGCCCGGCGCCACGGACAGGTCGATGCCGTGCAGCACCGGCACGCCTTTGAAACTTTTATGCAGGTTGCGGATATCGATCATGGCGCTCACCTTCCGCGCGCCAGATGGCGGCCGGCAGAAGCTTCCAGCCTGTGCTGCACGATGGCCAGCAGCGTGGAGAGTATCCAGTAAATCAGCGAAGCGCTGAGATACATGGCGAACACTTCAAAGGTGCGCGCGGTGATCAGCTGCGCCTGGCGGAACAGTTCCGGCACCTGGATCGTGGCCGCCAGCGAGGTATCCTTGATCAGGCTGATCAAGCTGTTGGTCAAGGGCGGCAAGGCGACGCGCATGGCTTGCGGCATGATCACGCGCTGCATGGTTTGCCATGGCGTCATGCCTATGCTGGCGGCGGCTTCCCACTGGCCCTGGTCGATGGAGGAAATCGCCGCGCGCAGGGTTTCGGAAGCATAGGCCGCCGTGTTGAGCGACAGGCCGAGCAACGCGCACGTCATCGGCTCCCAGCGGATGTCGAATTGCGGCAAGCCATAATAGATCAGGAACAGTTGCACCACCAAGGGTGTGCCGCGCACGGCGGAGACATAGGCACGCGCCGGCCAGCGCAAAACACGGCGCGGCGACAGCCGCATCAGAGCCAGCACCAAGCCTAACAGCAAGCCGAAGACCATGCCGCCCAGCGTCAGCTCGACGGTATAGGCCGCCCCCCGCAACAAGAAGGGAGCGGCATCGGCAACGACGCCGAAACTCTCCGGCATCATGTGGCCGCAATCACTTGGTAACGTCCAACTGGAACCACTTCTGCGATATCTTCGCCAGCGTGCCGTTCTTGCGCAGCTCGTCGATGGCCTGGTTGACGGCATTGAGCAAATCCTCATTCCCCTTGCGCACGGCAATGCCCGATTCCTCGCGCGCGAACGGTGCGCCGGCCAGGGCCAGTGCGCCGCTGGTTTGCTTGATCAAATCGAGTGCGGCGAAGCGGTCGACCAGGATGGCGTCGATGCGGCCGGCCCGCAAGTCCTGGTACTTGGTGGGATCGTCGTCATAGGTCTTGACCACGGCTTGCGGCACGTTGGCCTTCAACCATTGTTCGTAATTGCTGCCCAGGCCGACGCCGACCTTCTTGCCGGCCAGGTCGGAGGCTTTCTGGATCTGGCTCGCCGTCTCCTTCTTGGCCAGCGCCTGGATGCCGGAAACCGTATAGGGTTCGGAAAAGTCGTATTTCTTCTTGCGCTCTTCCGAGATCGTCACCTGGTTGATCACCACGTCGAGCCGCTTCGATTCGAGCGCTGCCAGCATGCCGTCCCACTTGGTCGGCTGCAGATTGACCTTGACGCCGAGTTGCGCACCCAGCGCATTGGCGAAATCGACTTCGAAGCCGGCCAGCTTGCCATCCTTATCCTGGAAGCTGAACGGCGGATAGGTACCTTCCAGCCCGACGTTCAAGCCGCGCTGCCTGACTTGCTTGAGCAAGCCTTCGTCGGCCGAGGCGGCGCCGGAAAACAAGGCCAGCCCAGCGGTCAGGAAGGCCGCGCCCGCAAGGGCGATGATGTTATTAAAACGGTTCGACGCAATCTTCATAGCAAACACTCCATGTGGAAAACGGGCTCTGCGTAAGACAGTCTACAAATTTCTTAGGGGCAATTAACCTATCCCGATGCCAGGCGTGCCTGTGCCAGACACAGCAACGAGTGTAGCGCGAATGTCAAGGTCGCATCTTGATCGATCGTCAAAGCGAAGTTTTCATGTTGAGGCGACCACGCCACATTGTCCTGGAACCGCCTTCAACATGACCAGGGCAAGGCGCGACAACAACGCCATGGCCTTTTTGAAACCGGTTCTTATTCCGCCTGTGGCAGAATGTGCGTCTCTCGAGGATTTCGGCAACATACAAAGACCGCATAGTCATGGACCTAAGCGGCTTCATCATAGGGAACGGCAATGCGTTTGATCAAATCGGCAACAGCATGGTCTCTCACCGCAATGGCACTCGCGGCATGCGGCGGATCAAGCAACAACATAGATAGCCCGGACCAACAAGCCAAGCAGCTCACGCGCCAGGCCAAGAGCGCAAGCAGCGCAGCCGGCACGTATCAAACGGCGGTGGAATCGCTTTACGTGGCTTACTTCGGCCGTCCCGCCGACCCCAACGGCTTGAGCAATTTCGCCGCCGCGCTGCAGGCTGCCGGCGCCCCGGCCACGGCGGCAGGCCTGGCCCAGGCTTACGCCTCCAACGCAGCCATCAAGAGCCTGATCGACAGCTTCGGCACCAGCGCCGAATCGCAAAAACTATACGGCGGCGGCACCACCACGGCCTTCGTCACAGCCGTGTTCCAGAACGTGCTGGGGCGCGCGCCGCAAGCAGCCGGCCTCTCGTTCTGGGTCAATGCCATCGATACCGGCCTGGTCAGCCAGGGAGACGCCGCGCTCTCCATCATGGCCGGCGCCCTTGCCAACACTTCGGCCCAGGGCTTGATCGACGCCCAACTGGTCAATAACCGCCTGTCCGCGGCCGGCTACTTCACCGCAGCCGCCACAGCCAGCACCTATACCGGCGCCACGGCGGCGGCCGACGCGCGCGCCATGCTCGCCGCCATCAATTCCACCACCGCGGCCGGCGCATTGCAAAGCGCCGCCGTGACGGAAGCGCAGGCGATCAACAACCAGACCGTGTTCGAGAGCACCGCACTGAATGGCGGCGAGTGGTACATCTACGACAATATCCCCTACGGCGGCGGCGCGCTCGTGCCCGGCACGAACTACGTCTATGCCGAAATCGTCAACGCGCTCACGGCCTCGCCCGCGACCGGGGCGCAGCAAACCACCACTTCCTACACCACGCTCGATCCCGCCTTGTCGGTGCCCGGCGGTGGCGCGTCGCGCGTGCTGCTGAACGGCCAGGTGCTGCTGCACCCGACCAAGGGACTACGCTCGGTGTCCTACTTCGGCAACGGCATCCGGGTGCAGTATTTCGATTCGACCGGCAAGACCATCGTCGCCGTTTCGCAATTCGACAATTACCAGGCCGTCAGCCTTTCGGGCCAGATGTCGGCATCGTCCGAGGAACTGCAGGCCGCGGTGCCGATCAACCAGTGGATCGCCTACGCCAACTTCGCCACCACGGCCGCATGGCAAAGCGGTTCGGCCTACATCAAGCACCAGGGCCATGCGGTTGGCGACCAATACACGCTCGCCGATTGCGCCAGCGCCACTCCAACCTATACTTCGGGCACCACACCGACGCCTTGCGCCTCGAGCGGCACGCTGGCAAGCATCTTCCCCATCACGCTATACGGCAGCGACATCGACCACCCCAGGGAAATCGACTTCGCCAGCGACGGCAGCTACGCCACCGTGCAAGGCCTGCCGATGTGGATTGCCAATAAACCGGGCGCCCTGGCCGATAACGGCGTGGCCTCGTACCGCACCTTCGTGCAGATGAACGGCCAGGTCTACATGGGCAGCCTGGTCAAGGACGGCTCGCCCTATTACTACAGCCAGGCCGACGGCAGCACCGTCGACTACGTGCTGGCCTTGAACCAGGCCGCGGCCAACAGCGTGGCCAAGGGCTTGATCACGGGTGCGAACGGCGGTTCCAAGGCGGGCTTCGGCACCACGGTATCCAACACGCCGGATCTGTTCGGCATAGGCGGCACCGGCATCAACGGCTCGCTGTCCCCGGCCGACTTGCGCAAGCACTACAACGTGCCCTCGGCCTTGACCGGCGCCGGCCAGACCGTCGCCATCGTCGATGCGCCCAGCAGTTACGATACCGAAGCCGACCTCGCCGCCTACAGCACCTATTACAACCTGCCCGCCTGCACCAGCGCCAACGGCTGCTACACGCATGTCGACCTGTCCAACGGCGCCGCCGTGTCGTCCGCCAACGATTGGGGCGGCGAGCCGGACCTTGACGTGCAGATGGTGCATGCCGTGGCGCCTGGAGCCAAGATCGTTCTGGTCACGTCGGCCAGCGGCAGCGGCGCCGACCTGTATGCCGCGGTCCAGTACGCCTACACGCTGCCCGGCGTGACG
>DASVYZ010000697.1:0-6435 GCA_036391935.1 Burkholderiaceae bacterium
TTGACGGCATCGCCGCCGTTGCTTTTTCCCGCAGCCGATTCATGCGATGTGGACGAGACCTCGCGGCTGGAACCGAGAGAGAGAAAGGAAGGTAACGAGGGTAAGCCGAAAGCCATGATGTTCTCCTGAATTTCAAGAATAGGTATGTGTATGGTGCGACCAGCGACGAAGCGCGCGAGGGGGTGTGCGATATCGCCGGCGCCGGCATGCCGCCGACGCCGGTGATGTCGACGCACATTAACCCTGCGTCAAGCCCTTGGCGTTCTTGCCGCCGTTTTCGCTGATCTGATTTGCTGCCATGTTGTAGTTCTCTTCGTTGGTGATTTGGGCCAGCTTGTTTTGCGTCGCCATGTTGATGTCGGCGAGCGCTTTCGAGGTGGCAATGGCGTCGGCCGAGTCTGCCGCGGCTGCCGCGACGATGCCGGCACCGCCGATTCCACCGCCGCCACCGCCACCGCCGCCGCCTGCGGCAAACGAGGCGAAGTCGATGATTTGCCCAAGCTTGTCGCTCTTCGAGCTCGAACCGTCGTCGGTTTTTTGACGCTTGTTCGATTCCGGACCGGAGCCGCCGCGGCCGGCCGTGTCGAATCCGCCGCGGTTCACCGTTTCGGGTTCGCTGCGGCTGCGTTTGCCTCGCCCGCCGCCGAAGGAAGAGGCGACTTCGAGGCCGCCGATGACGCCGGCCGCAGCGGCGCCGTTATTGCCCGACAGCGCGCCACCGACGGTATTGGCCGCTGTCGACGCCAGGGCGTCCTTGCCGGCATTGACGGCGCGCTTGGCCAGGCCCTTGGGGCCGCCGGCCAGGTCGCCCACGACGTTTTGCAACACGGGGCCGCCGATATGCGCGGTCTGCATGGCCGCGACGGCGGTGTTGGCCGCCAGGCCTTCCGGCGTGAGATCCGACGCCAGCGAGGCGCCGCTGGCAATGGTGCCCAGTCCGTCGGACAGCGCCGCGCCGAAGTGGCCCTGGGCCAGGTCCTTTGCGGTATTGAGCGCGCCTTTGACGGTGTTGAATGCGTCGTTGGCGACGCCGGAAGCCACCTGGTTGACGACATTGACGGCGCCGTCTTCCATCTTGTGATCCAGGCTCTTGACCTTTTGCGCCATCTTGTCCATCGTTTTGCTGATGTGCAAGTCCGTAATGGCGTCGGTGGCGGCATCGACTTCGGCTTTCTGGATATCCGTCCCAGCCTTGGCCAGATCGGTCACCGTCCGCACTTCGGAATTCAAGGCGTCCTTGAATTTGCCTTGCGCCAGGTCTTCGATGGTGTGGAGCTGCGAGACGACGGCCTTGCCCACGTCCTGCGCCGCATGTTCCACGCCATGCGCGATGTCTTCCACGCCGTGCTCGATGGCGTGCCCGAGATGTCTGAAAAAGCTTCCAAAACTCATGATGTTTCCTTTCGATTGTTTGTATTCAATGGATGGCCCGTGCCGGCGCCGACAAGCGAGAGCGGGGCGTTCCTGGTTCGCTGCCCCGCGCGGCCTTGGGACGGATCAGGCCGGCACTTCCGCATCAATGATTCTTCGCGCCGCTGCCGCCACCGGCTTGAAGCTGATTGGCCATCTGTTCGATGACGGGCATCAGTTTCTGCAATACCTGCAGGACTTGTTGCGTCATGTCGCCGTTGTTGGCGGCGTTGGATTGGGAACCGTTGCCGCCGCCGGGAGCGGGTTGCTGCGGTGCTGCGCTCGATGGCGACTGTTGATTGCCGGCTTGCTGTTGTTGCTGCTGCTGCATCATTTGTTCCAGTGTCTGCAGAATCGAGGTGATCGACTGCAGGATTTCCGCAAGCTGTGATTGCGGGTTGGTCGAGGCCGAATCGCCTGTGCCCGGCGTTGCCGTGGGATCGGTGCTGTTTGGCGATGCGCCGGAAGCGTCTGCGCCGCCGGCACCGTCGGCGCCGCCCGCACCGCCAGCGCCACTGGCCCCACCAGCGCCACCACCAGCACCGGCACCGCCAGCGCCACCACCAGCACCGTCCGAATTGCCTGTGCCCTTGCCGGACAGGAGCTGCTGCAGCATTTGCAGCAAGTCGTCGAGGGCCTGCATCATGTCCTGCAGCGAGCCGCCGGAAGATGCGTCATTCGCGCCGCCGGCACCGCCGGCAGCGTCAGCCCCGCCGGCACCACCGGCACCACCGGCGCCACCGGCACCTTGCGATTCCATTTGTTGCAGCAGCTGAATCAGCTCGCTCAGGAGCTGCAACATGTCTTGCATCAAATTGCCGCCTTTGGACGCGCCTTGTGCGGACGAGGCGCCGTCGACCTTGTTGCTCGATGAGTCGCCCGAGGACTGGTTGGGATTCGCTTGAAGCTGCGCCTTCAAGAGGTCTTCCACCACCTGCAGCGCGGCCGCCAATACCTGCTCCGCCTTTTGCGCGGCTTCCGCCAGTTGCACGCCGTCCGACTGGGGAGCTTTATGCGCCATATTCACGAAACCGCTTGACAGATTGGCTGCGAAATTGCCGATTGCACTCATAAATCACCTATAAAAAATATTGAAAATCCAGGTGACATCGCCACGGAAAATTACGAACCGTGCCGACTTACCCGCATGGAAAAGCCAATAACAACAAACAACGAACTTCAAAACCGATACCGCCTCCTCAAGATGCCGCTGGAACCATGCGCTTGCGTCGTTCGCGGAAGAACGCTGGAGTGATGCAAGTGCAATGTATGCGACGTGACGATTTGGAATGCCCAGGCGCCGAACTTGAGAGTCGAAATGCGAAATGCCTGAAGCCGGTTGCGGACTTCGCCAGGAGGGCATGCCGTCGATTGGGCTCGCGTGCCGGATATGTCGGGTGCGCATTTCGTTTTTTCCGCGCTTATTTCGCTTGCGCAAACGAGCGCCGTCTCGCAGCTTCTACGATTAGGCTGTGCAAGGAAGAGCGGCGCCGTCAGGCCTAGGTTGCGGCGCTTGGTTGCGGGATATCGGTGGCGGGGTGCTTGTGCCCGTCGATTGGAAATGGGGAATGGATATGTCAAAGACTATTTGTGTGGAAGAATGCGGAGGCCGTCCCGGTGCCGGCATGGCCGATGCCGGGGGCCGCGTGCAGGTTTCGTCGCGGCGCAAAATCAGGTTGACGCCGATGGCGCGACACGTCGGCGTGCTGTTGGGGTTGCTGCTGGCGAGCAATGCCGCCAAGGCGGTGGAATTGGGCGAGCTCGAAGTGCGGTCGGCACTCAACGAGCCGCTGAATGCCCTGATTGCATTGAACGGCATGGAACAGGGTGGGGCCGAGTGTTTCAAGGGCGGCGTCGCCTCTCTTGAAGGCGGGGCCCTGGGGAAGGCCAGAATCAAGCTGGTCGGAGACGGTGCGGCGCGCAAGGTGCTGCTGCGCAGCGACAGGGCGATTTTGGAACCCGCGGTGGCCGTCTCCATCGAATTCGTCTGCGGCGCCGGGGCGCGGCGCGAATATCAGGTCATTCTCGATCCGGCGCTGCCCGTTGCCGCTGCCACTGCCGTCAAGAACCGCACGGACGGCTCGGCCATGGCGGCCGATGGCGGCCCGGCGGCAGCATCGGCGAGGCCGGCGCAGGAAGTCCGCGAGGTCCGCGAGGGGGGCGGGCGGAACCATGTCGCGCCGGTACTGAAGCAGTTCCTTTCCACCATCATTCCTTCGGCGCAGGCCGCCGACTTGGCGGAGGAGACGGGCGGTTCGGCCGAGGCGAGAATCGACGCCGCGCGCAGAGAGGTCGCGCTTCTCGAACAGGAGCAGCAGGTGCTCGAAAAACTGAGCAAGCAAACCTCAAGCCTGCTTGCCAAGCAACGCGGGGAAAATGGCTGGGCCCTGTCCGGCGCCGGGCCGCAACCCATGTTCCTGGTGCTGGTTTGCGCCGGCGCAGGCATCCTGCTGCTGTGGGGCATGGGTCATCGTGTGCCGGGACGCGGCTATCGCGCCGCGCTGCGGTTCGAGGCGGCCAAGCGCAGCCGGCGTTCCGGCAAGCCGCATGAGGAAGCAAAGGAAGCCAGGCAGAACGAGCCGGCGATCGATCTGGACCAGCCCATTCCTTACGAGCCACCGGTCGTGCTGCGTCCCGCGAAGAGTGGAGCATGGTTCGTCGATTCGCTGGTCGAAACCTCGGCTCCCATCGCGAAATTGCCGGAATGCGAATTTTTCGACAACCACGAATATTTCAACAACGTCCGCACCGATCTGCCGGTCTATAGCGTCGAAGTGGTCGCGGACGAATTCCAGCTCGCCAGGTTCTGGATGGAGATCAACGAGCACGCGCGCGCGATCGAGGTTCTGGAGGCCGGCTGGGCCAAGGGCGCACCGGAGTCCGAAGAGACCTGGCTGACCTTGTTCGAGCTGTACCGGATAACGGGCGAGGCGCAAAAGCATGCCGGGCTGGCACGCGATTTCGAGAAAGCCTTCGGCCGCGAGGCGCCGCGCTGGTCCGGCGTTTCGCATCTGGAGCCGCAAGCTGCGTAGCGGCGCGTCGGCATGGTTCGATTTTCCCGGGAAAACTTTTCATGATCAAATCCATTACCGCTGCGGCCCTGGTCGTCTGCCTCCTGGCGCCGCGTCTCGCCTACGCCGATTGCTTCGACGAAGCGGCGCACTACCAGCACGTCGATCCCATGATTTTGCGCGCCATTGCCTGGCAGGAGTCGCGCGGCCATGCCGATGCCGTGCACGTCAACACCAACGGCACGACGGACTTCGGCATGATGCAGGTCAATTCGATCCATCTGCGGGCCTTGTCGAACTATGGCATCTCGCAGCAGGACTTGATGAAGCCTTGTGTCAGCGTCTATGTCGGGGCCTGGTATTTGCGGCAAATGATGATGCGGCACAAGGACACATGGAGTGCGGTCGGCGCCTATCATTCGGAGCGGCCGGACGAGCGCGACAAGTACAGCAACAGCGTCATGAAGATCGTCGCGAGTCATTGCGGCGGAATCGACGGGCGCGATGCCGCGGCTTCGTCCTGCGCCGCCCTTGCCGGCGGGCGGTCTTACGCCATGGCGGAAAAGTCTTCCGAAGCGCCGGGTTATCGCACCGGCATGTGATGAGGAAGGATGTCGCGCAGCAGATAGTCTCTTGCCCTGGTGAGGGCGACCCGGATCAAGGCCGCGCCGATGCCGGATAGAGCGGGCCGCAACGCGCCGAATTTGCGGTTGCGCAAGGCCCTTCGCATGTCGAACCCCGCCATGGCGATGGTGGCGCGCCACATGAATCCCGGGGGAAATCTGGGCGCTTGCGCCACGCCCAGGGCGTCGTACAGGGGGACGAGCAGCCCGGCCGGATAGCGGCGGGGATGGCGGTAGTTCGACGGGTAGTCGCCGGGTTTGTGGACGAGACGCGCGTCGCCGTCGACCTGGACGTGCGTCGGGTCCAGCACGGTCTCGCCATCGACCAGCACGGCCCAGTGGTCGCAGAAATCCGGATCGCCGAATACGCGCCACGAGATCAATTCGACCGCAAAGCCGCGTTCGGCGGCAAGCGATGCCAGCGCCAGTGACGAGGCAAAACAGCGGCCGTGAGCCTGCTCGGGGCTCGTGAGGTGAAATGCTCTTGCGAGCGAAACCAGTTTTTCCATCTTGCTCATCTCGGAAGGGGAGCGTGCGCTAGCCGGCAGCACGGAACCCCCGGCCGTCCTGGCAGGAAGCGGTCGATTGAGGCGATACCGTGGTGGGGCCGCGGAATTCCCCTGCCGGACTTCGTTGCTGGCTCGCGGGGCGGCGGCGGTGTGGCGGCGGGCTCATGAAACGACTGATGCAGCCTGCCGACACCGTAGGCTGTACTTCATCATAGTTGCGTCGCGGCTTCAATCCGACATGTGTCGGGGAAAGGGCGCGGCAAGGGTAACGGCAAGGTGAATCAGGGCTGGCAACGCCGAACGGGCTGTGGCATATCAACGGGGCAAGCGGCACGCCGGTCAAGATCGCCAGCGTCCGGGCCGCCTATGGCGTCGGCTTCGATGCGGATACAACTCAAGTTCACGGGGAGAGTCGTTCGCGAGACAGGGCCGATAACGCCGATATCATGGATAAGGGTAGGCGGCCGAAGCCATGGCGACAAAGAGCCCACTCAAGCAATGTTAAATATCAATCGTTACTTCGTCGAAAATCGTTCCTTGATTTGTTGATATTCGTAATTGCGGCATTGTCATGCCACCTGCACAATGGCGGTGCTACTGGTATGCGCTTGATGTATGGCCGGCCAATACGAGTACGCCAAATAAAAAATATTACGAGACACCGCCTATGAATATAAAGCCAGGGTTGATGCCTTCATCCTTGGGCCATTTCGCCCAACGTTGCCCAACATCGTCGCATTGCTTCGGCGTCGATCTCGACGCGGCCCGGTCTTTCCGCGCCTTGATCCGTCTGGAGTAGTGTCGTCAGTCGGGGCGCAGCGCCGCTGCAGCGGCTTGCGGTCGTGCCTGACGGCTTTCCAACGTTTTTCGATGTCTTCCCTT
>DASVYZ010000698.1:0-3752 GCA_036391935.1 Burkholderiaceae bacterium
TAGAAGTCCCCATTTATTCAGGCAGGGCTTCTTCACGCCACTGCAAACCGTCGCGCCCGATCAGCGCGCTGGCCGCCGCCGGGCCCCAGGTGCCCGAGGTGTAGGGAATCGGCTCGATCTCTTCGGTTTCCCAGTAGTTGAGGATGGGTTCGACCCATTCCCAGGCGGCTTCCAGTTCGTCGCTGCGCATGAACAGCGTGAGCTGGCCGCGCAGCACGTCCAGCAGCAGGCGCTCGTAGGCTTCCATGCGCGGCATCTTGAAGCTCTCGCGGAAGTCGAGTTCGAGGTCCACCGGCTTCAAGCGCATGCCGTCGCCCGGCGTCTTGGCCATCAGGGAGAGTTGCAAGCCTTCGTCGGGCTGCAGGCGGATGATCAAGCAGTTCGGCTGCGTCGTGCCCGTGGCTTGCGGGAAGATCGAGTGCGGCACGGGCTTGAAGCGGACCACGATTTCGGCCAGCTGGTCGGCCATGCGCTTGCCGGTGCGCAGGAAGAAGGGCACGCCGGCCCAGCGCCAGGTATCGATCTCTGCCTTCAGTGCGACGAAGGTTTCGGTGCGCGATTGCGGGTTGGCGTCGGGCTCGTTGCGGTAGCCCGGCACGGGCAGGCCTTCGAGGTGGCCGCTGCGGTATTGGCCGCGGATCACGTTTTGCGCCAGCGTGGTGGTGGTGAAGCGCTTCAGCGAGCGCAGCACCTTGAGCTTTTCATCGCGCACCGCGTCCGGCGTGGCCGAGGTGGGCGGTTCCATGGCGACGATGCAGAGCAGTTGCAGCAAGTGGTTTTGCAGCATGTCGCGCAGGGCGCCCGAGGTGTCGTAGTAGCCCAGGCGGTTGCCCACGCCGAGTTCTTCGGCGATGGTGATCTGCACGTCGGAAATCCATTCGCGGCGCCACAGCGGCTCGAACAGCACGTTGCCGAAGCGCAGCGCCAGCAGGTTTTGCACCGCTTCCTTGCCGAGGTAGTGGTCGATCCGGTAGATCTGCGATTCCTTGAAGAAGCGGCCCACGTCGGCATTGATCTGCTTGGCGCTGGCGAGATCGCGTCCGAGCGGCTTTTCCAGCACCACGCGCGAGTTCGGCGTGGCCAGGCCCGCTTCATGCAGGTTCTTGCAGATGCCGGCGAACAGCGATGGCGGCGTGGCGAGGTAGTACACGGTCGTCAGATTGGGGTCGCCGCGCATGGCTGCGGCCAATGCCGGGTAGGTCGACACATCGGAAGCGTCGAGGGCCACGTAGGTGACGCGCTCGCAGAATTGCTGCCACAGGGTCGCATCGAAGGTCTGCTGCGAGATATGGGGCCTGGAATCCTTGTTGACCATCGCGATGAACTCTTCCTGGCTCCAGCCGTGGCGGCCCACGCAGATAATGCGTGCGCCGGACGGCATGTCCTTGGCGCGATGGCGCGCATACATTGCCGGCAAGAGTTTGCGCATCGACAAATCGCCGCCGCCGCCGAATAAAACCAGGTCGAAATCTGCTAGTGCCATGATGAGAGCTTGTCCCGTTGTCAGTAAGTTTTGTTGTCAGTGATCAGTCTTAATTCGTCTTCAGTGCCTGCCTGGCCAGGGCGATCAAGCCATTGGTCGAGCTGTCATGTTTTGCCGCATCGGCCGTGCCGGTCAATTCCTGTTCGATGGTCCTGGCCAGCACCTTGCCCAGTTCCACGCCCCATTGGTCGAAACTGTTCAGGCCCCACACGATGCCTTGCACGAACACCTTGTGTTCATAGAGCGCAATCAAGGCGCCCAGCGTGGCCGGCGTGAGGCGGTCGAGCAGGATGGTGTTGCTCGGGCGGTTGCCGGGGAATACCTTGTGCGGCAGCAGCGCGGCGATGTCGTCCTCGCTCAGCTTGGCGGCTTGCAGATCGGCACGCGCCTCGTCTTCGTTCTTGCCGCGCATGAAGGCTTCGGATTGGGCGAAGCAGTTGGCCAGCAGGGCCGCCTGGTGGCCCGGCAGGGCATGGCCGGCTTCGAGCGCGGCAATGAAGTCGACCGGGATCACGTCCGTGCCCTGGTGCAGCAATTGGAAATAGGCATGCTGGCCGTTTGTGCCGACGTTGCCCCAGACGGCGGGGCAGGTGGCGTAATCGATGGCGCCGCCTTCGCGCGTGACGCGCTTGCCGTTGCTTTCCATCTCCAACTGTTGCAGGTAGTCGGCGAACTGCGCCAAGTCTTGATGATAGGGCGCGATCGAGATCGAACCGCAGCCGAAGAAATTGCGGTACCACACGCCGATCAAGCCCAGCAGCGCCGGCATGTTCCGTTCCAGCGGAGCCGTGCGGAAGTGCTCGTCCATCGCATGCGCGCCGGCCAGGAAGGCTTCGAACTGTTCGCCGCCTACGGCCAGGGCCACGGGCAGGCCGATGGCGGACCAGATCGAGTAACGGCCGCCGACCCAATCCCAGAACGGGAACATGTTGGCCGTATCGATGCCGAACGCAGCCACGGCCTTGGCATTGGTCGAGACGGCCACGAAGTGCCTGGGCAGGTCGGCCTCGCGGGCTCCCTTGAGGAACCAGGCGCGTGCCGAGCCTGCATTCAGCATGGTCTCGGCGGTGGTGAACGTCTTGGAGGCGATGATGAACAGCGTGGTTTCGCGATCGACCTTGGCCAATGCCGCATCGAGGTCGTGCCCGTCGACGTTGGCGACGAAATGCAGGTTCAAGCGTTCATGCGCCGCGCCGCGCAGGGCGCGGCACACCATCTCGGGCCCGAGGTCTGAGCCGCCGATGCCGATATTGACGATATCGGTGATCGGCTTGCCGCTATGGCCCTTCCATTCGCCGGAGCGCACGCGCTCGGCAAAGGCCTTGACCCGGGCCAGCACGGCGTGCACGTCGGCATTCACATCCTGCCCATCGACCGTCAGGGCCTGGCCTTTCGGTGCGCGCAGGGCGGTGTGCAGCACGGCGCGCTTTTCGGTGGAATTGATCTTCTCACCGGCGAACATCGCATCGCGCCGCGCTTCGAGGCCGCGCTCGCGCGCCAGGTCGCACAACAGGGTAATGGTTTTCTTGTTGAGCCGGTTCTTGGAATAATCGAGGAACAGGCCGGCCGCCTTGAGCGAAAATTCGGCAAAGCGCCTGCTGTCTTTGGCGAACAGGTCGCGCAATTGCCAGGTGCGGGCACCGTCATTGTCGCTTGCGTAATGGTCGGCCAGCGCCCGGTAGGCTGGCGAGTTGGTCAGGCTGGCTTGTTGCATGGTCTCAGGAGCGGTCGATGGTGCGGCTGGTCTGTGGGTTTCTTCGATTTTTCCTTACTATACAACACAAAGTAGAAAATCCACTACAAAATTATGAATTTTCTTGCTTTGCCCTATATTCCAAACAATTTTCCTCTGGAAATGTCATGAAAATGACATGCTGTTATGTAAAAAAGACAAACCAAATCTGCAAAATGCTGTCAAAAACCGCGAATGGAAGCCTGCTTTATTTTTCATTTCGTAGTAAAATTTCAGAATAAACGATCAGCCAGGAAGCCAATATGTCCGCTCAGTCCGCCAAGCCAGTCCACGCCGTCATTGCCAAGGTCACCGCCCGCATCATCGAAAAGAGCCGCGTCACGCGTGAAGCCTATCTGCAGCATATCGAGGCGGCGCGGCGCGGCGGCGTGCATCGCGGCACGCTCTCCTGCACCAATCTCGCGCATGGTTTCGCCGCTTTTTCCCCTTCCGACAAGCTGGTGCTGAAGGAGCAGAAGCGGGTGTCGGTGGCCATCGTCTCGGCCTATAACGACATGCTCTCGGCGCACCAGCCCT
>DASVYZ010000699.1:0-4505 GCA_036391935.1 Burkholderiaceae bacterium
GTTCGACCGAGAAACCCGACCGGACCCAGGTCATGAAAAGCTCCCACACGCCCTGGTTGCTGCTGCCGGAAATCGAGAAGACGAGGTAAAAGGCGGCAATCAGGCCGATCACCGACTGCCAGAAATATTTTTCGCGCGAACGCATGCCTTCCGGGTCCTTGTAGACCACCTTGCGGTAATCATCAACCCAGCCCACGGCGCCATAGCCGAGCGTGACGATCAGGACCGGCCAGATGAAACGGTTGGTCAGGTCGCACCACAAGAGCGTGGAAATGCCGATCGCGATCAGGATCAGCACGCCGCCCATCGTCGGCGTGCCGGTTTTCTTGAGATGCGTCTGCGGGCCGTCCTGGCGCACCGCTTGCCCGACCTTCAAGCGCGTAAGCATGCGGATCACCGCCGGGCCGGCCAGCAAGCCTATGCCCAAGGCGGTAATGGTGGCGAACACGGCGCGGAACGTGATGAAGTTGAAGACGCGCAGCGGCCCCAGATCCTGTTGAAAAAATTGTGCCAGCCAAAGCAGCATATTAATGAGACCCTGATTCTTCTTTACCGAGCAAGTGTTGCACCACCCGCTCCATTTTCATGAAACGCGACCCCTTGACCAGAATCGTCACCGATGGTGTCAACATGGTGTCGGCCGCTTGTTTCAAGACGTCGATATTGTCGTAATGCTTGCCGCGCGCACCGAAGGCGCTGCTGGCGTGGCGTGCCAAATCGCCCAGGGTCAGCAGGTGTTCGATGTTGCGGCCGCGCGCGTAGGCGCCGATTTCTTCGTGGAACTTCTTGCCTTCGCTCCCGACTTCGCCCATATCGCCCAGCACCAGGATGCGCGGCGCGGGGTATTGCGCCAGCACGTCGATGGCGGCGCGCACGGAATCGGGATTGGCGTTGTAGGTGTCGTCGATCACGAGCGAACCGACGCGGCTGACCTTTTGCTGCAGGCGTCCCGCTACCGGCACGAACCCTTCCAGGCCGCGCTTGATCGCATCGGGCGCGACGCCGATGGCCAGCGTGCAAGCGGTTGCCGCCAAGGCGTTCCTCACGTTGTGCATGCCGGCCGCATTCAATTGCACGGCGAATTCATGCCCGCCGCCCTTGATCACGAGGCCGCTGCCGAATTCCTGCAGGTCGTAGGTGCAAGTCACGTCGGCGTCGGGCGTGAAGCCGAAGGTGATTACGGTGCGCTTGCCGGCCGAGGCGGCCAGTTCACGCCACAGCGGCGTATAGGTATCGTCGGACGGGAACACGGCGATGCCGTTGGCCGCCAGGCTGGCAATCACGCTGCCGTTTTCCTTGGCCACGGCCTCCACGCTTTCCATGAATTCCTGGTGTTCGCGCTGGGCATTGTTGACCAGGCCCACGGTCGGCTGCGCGATCGAGGCCAGCAGCGCGATTTCGCCGCGATGGTTCATGCCCATCTCGACTACGCCGGCGCGGCAATGCTGGTTCAACTGCAACAGCGTCAGCGGGACGCCGATGTCGTTGTTCAAATTGCCCTGGGTGGCCAGCACCTGCTGCGGCTCCAGCGCGGCGGCGAGGATGGCCGCGATCATTTCCTTGACCGTGGTCTTGCCGTTGCTGCCGGTTACGCCGATCAAGGGCAACGAGAATTGGCGACGCCAGTGGCGTGCGATCTCGCCCAGCGCCACCCGCGTGTCGGGAACGACGATGGACGGAATCGTCATGTCGAGCGGCGCGCGCTCGACCATGGCGGCGGCCGCGCCTTGCGCAGCGACTTGCTTCAGGAAATCATGGGCGTCGAATTTCTCGCCGCGCAACGCAACGAACAAATTGCCCGGCGCAATCTTGCGGCTGTCGGTCGACACACCGGCAAACGCGGCATCGGCCGCGGCGAGTGCGCCACTCAACCAAGGTTGCAGATCGAACAGGGTGGAGCGAATCATCGTGTCACTTTCATGGCGCCACCTTCATGGTTACGCGTGCCGCCAGCGCCAGCGCGGCATGGTCGGCATCGAGAAAGGGTAGCTTGCGGCCCTTGATCTCTTGATAGGTTTCGTGCCCCTTGCCTGCCAGCAGTACGACATCTTGCTTGCCGGCATGCTTGACGGCCCACAGGATGGCGGCGGCGCGGTCTTCGAACACCTGCGGTGCGTTCTTTCCCGATTCCGCTGCTGCAGCCATGCCGGCAACAATGTGGCCGATGATGGCGGACGGTTCCTCGTTGCGCGGGTTGTCGCTCGTTACCACAACGTGGTCGGCCGCCAATGCCGCCTGTCCCATCTGCGGGCGCTTGCCCGGATCGCGGTCGCCGCCGCAGCCGAACACGCACCACAGTTCGCCGTTGCGCTGCTGCGCCACCTGGCGCAGCGAAGCGAGCGTTTTCTCCAGCGCGTCGGGCGTATGGGCATAATCGATTACCACCAGCGGCGCATCAGGCCCGCCCAATTGCTGCATGCGGCCCGGCACCGGCGTCAGCGCTTCCACCGCATCGACCAGCTCTTCCCATTCTATGCCGCGCGCAACCAATACGCCCATGATGCCAAGCACGTTGCTCACGTTAAAGTTGCCCACCATCTGGGTCTTGACCTGGCCCGTACCGAACGGCGAATCGAGATGGAAACTGGTGCCGCCATGGCTGGTGCGGACCTCGCTCGCGGCAAACACGGCCACGCCCTCCACATGCTTGCCCGCGACGGTGTAGCCGTAGATGGGCAAGGCGGGGCGCGTGCGCTTCAAGTGCCGCACCAGGCGCAAGCCCATCTCGTCGTCGAGGTTGACCACGGCATGCTGCAAGCCCGGCCAGTCGAACAGGATGGTTTTGGCCGCTTCGTAGCTCGCCTCGTCGCCGTGATAATCGAGGTGGTCGCGCGTGAAATTGGTAAACAGCGCGACGTTGAAATGCATGCCGTCCAGGCGGCCCTGGTCGAGGCCGATGGATGAGGCCTCGATGGCCAGCGCCACCGCGCCGGCATCGCGCATCTTGGCCAGGCGGCGCTGCAGCAGCACAGCGTCGGGCGTGGTGTAGCCTGTGCTCTGGAACTCGTCGTGGCGGCCGTTCTCGAACAGGCCGACGCCCAGCGTGCCGATCACGGCAGTCGGGTCGCCCAGGCGCGACAGCGCATTGCCTATCCATTGCGTGCACGAAGTCTTGCCGTTGGTGCCGGTGACGGCGACGCTGAACATGGCGCCATCGGGCTGGCCGTAGAAGGCATTGGCTATGGGGCCCGCCATGCGATCAAGCTTGGCGACGGCCAGGTGCGGCACGGCCCAGGCATCGTTCCAGACAAAGCCCTCTTCTTCATACAGCACGGCCACCGCGCCTTGCGCAATGGCGTGTTCGATATGCTTGCGTCCGTCCGCGCCGATCACGGGATAGGCGACGAACACGTCGCCCGGCGCGATGCTGCGCGAGTCCGACGACAATTGCGCCTGCGGGGCATTGGCCTTGAGCCAGTCGATAATCATGTGCACGGCGCCCATCACATCTCCTCCCCCGAGCCTTCGGCAGGCATGACGATGTTGGTCACGTTCGAATCGGGCGGCACGTTCATCGAACGCAAGGCGGCAGCGGCCACATCGGAGAATACCGGCGCGGCCACGTCGCCGCCGTAGTGCAGCGGGCCGCTCGGCTCATCGATCATCACCGCGATGATGATGCGCGGGTTCGACGCCGGCGCAAAACCGGCAAAGCTGCCGATGTAGCGGCGCGGCATGGCATAGACGCCGTTGACGACCTTGTAGGCCGTCCCGGTCTTGCCGGCGACGCGGTAGCCCGGCACCTGGGCCTTGGGCGCGGTGCCGGCCGGGCTGGCGACGGTCTCGAGCATGGCGCGCATCTCGCGCGCGGTCTTTTCCGAAATCACGCGCTGGCCCACGGGCGCTTCCGTCACTTTCTGGAACGACAGCGGTATCTCGTCGCCGTCGCGCGCGAAAATCATGTAGGCGCGCGCCAGCTGGATCAGCGACACGGAAATCCCCTGGCCGTAACTATACGTAGCCTGCTCGATCGGACGCCAGGACTTGTAAGGGCGCACGCGGCCAGCCACGGCGCCGGGGAAGCCGAACTTGGGTTGCTGGCCGAAGCCCACCGTGGTGAACATGTCCCACATCTCTTGCGCCGGCAATTCGAGCGCAATCTTGGCCGTGCCGATATTGGACGAATGCTCGATGATTTCCGACACCGTCAGCATGCCGTGGGCATGCGAATCGTGGATCGTCGCCGGGCCGATGTTCATCACGCCGGGCGCAGTCTGAAAGGTCGAATTCGGCGTGACGCGGTTGGTGTCCAAGGCCAGCGCCACGGTGAACGGCTTCAGCGTGGAACCCGGCTCGAAGGTATCGGTCATGACGCGGTTGCGCAATTGCGCGCCGGTCAGCGCGGCCCGGTTGTTGGGGTCGTAGGTCGGCAGGTTGGCCAGGGCCAGCACTTCGCCGGTCTTCACGTCGAGCACGACGATACCGCCCGCCTTGGCCTGGAATTTGTCGACTGCTTCCTTCAGCTTGGTGTAAGCGATGTACTGGATCTTGCTGTCGATCGACAG
>DASVYZ010000700.1:0-6080 GCA_036391935.1 Burkholderiaceae bacterium
GCTCGACAAAACGATCGCCGGCCTTAACGCGACGCAAACCTACCTGACGCAGGAGCTGGCATCGCTTGCCAGCAACGGCGGTTGAGATCAAGAGACCAAAGAAATCAAGAAAAGGGAACTGTGATGTTTGGAACTCAGCAACAAGGCGCCAAGGCATATGCCAATGTCGGCATGGAAACCGGTGTCATGGCGGCCAGCCCGCACAAACTGATCGTCATGCTCTTCGAGGGTTCCATGCTCCAGGTGACGATTGCGATCCAGAGCGTGAAATCGGGAGAAATAGCCAAGCGCGGCAAGGCCATCTCGCGTGCCATCGCATTCATCGAAAGCGGCCTGCGCGCCAGCCTGAACAAGGACGTCGGCGGCGAACTGGCCTTGAATCTCGATGCGCTGTATGAATACATGTCGCGGCGCCTGCTGGCGGCCAATAGCGAAAACGCGGTCGAGCCGCTGGAGGAAGTCTACCGCCTGCTCGACGAATTGAAGGGTGCCTGGGAAGCCATCGGCACCGAAGGTCGGGCCGTTGCCGCTGCCACTCCCCCCGTCGCGCCCGGCGCTGCCAAGCCGGACCCGCTGGCACCGCGCCAGTCCCGTCTCATGAAGGCTTGAACGATGAATAGCCACGAAGTGGTGTCCCTGTACGAAACGGTCTCCGTCATCACGGAGCAGATGGTTTCGGCCGCGCGCAATGCCAATTGGGTGCAATTGGCCGCTCTGGAAAAACAATGCGCTCAGCATATCGAAACGATCAAGAGCGGCGACAAGGAGCCTGCGCAGGGCGACATGCGCGAGCGCAAGATCGAGATCATCCGGAAAATACTTGCCGATGACCGCGAGATCCGCAACCTCACCGAGCCATGGATGCAGCGCCTGTCGATGCAGATCAACAGCGCCAACGCGCAGCGCAAGCTGGTCAAGGCTTACGGCGCCGGCGCGGCCAGCTGAGCCCTCGCTTTGCCGAGGATAGGAAAACAGCGTGATCCCGCCGGCAGAAATCACCAATCTGAGTCCGACGGCGCCGGCGGCCGGCGCATCCGGCACGCCTGCGGTCGCGCCGTCGCTCGCATCCAACCCTGCGGCGATATCCACCGCCCTCGCCCAGAATTCGCAGAACATACTGACCCAGGTAGCCGTCGGCCGCCTGCTGCAAGCCCAGGTGCTGGCGCAGCTCGAGGACGGCAGCTACATTGTCGGCATCGAGGATTCCGCCTTGCGCATGTCGCTGCCGGAAGGCACGACGGTCGGTAGCAAGCTGCAGATGAGCTTCGTCGGCGACAGCCCGCGCCCGACCTTCCTGCTCGAATCGCAAACCGACACCAGCTCGACACAACTGTCTGCGGCGGCAAAAATCATCAGCAACGTGCTGCAAACGGCCGATGAAGCCAACGCACCAAACGCACTGGCCGGTAAGGCGCCCATCCTGAGCGAACCGGCATCGGACCCGCCTCGCATCGCCAATGCGATGCAGGACAGCGTCGAATTCTCCGGCTTGTTCTACGAGTCCCACGTCAGCCAATGGGCCAGCGGCGAGCGCCCTTTGGCGGACCTGATGCGCGAACCGCAGATGCAGCAGGCCTCCGGTAGCGGGCAGGCCGTGCGATCGGACCAGGCCAATGCCTCCAGGACGCAAAGCCAGCCGCAAGCTCAAGGCAACCCGCTCCAGCGCCCCGCGACCAGCGAAGCCGATCTGGCAAAACTGATCGACAATGCGCGTACGGGGGCCGATACGCGCACCTCCTTGGGGCAGACACTTTCCAACCTGCTGAGCAATACACATGGCCTGCCCCAGGAAGCCGACACCCTGGTCAAGCCGGCAGGCATCAACGCGCAGGACGCGCAGACGATACACCTGCAACTGAACGCATTGGAGCAGAACCGCTATGTCTGGCAAGGCGAGCTATGGCCCGGCCAGCACATGGAGTGGGAAATCCAGGAAGAGCAAAGCCGTCAAGGCCAGGCTGCGCCGGCCGATGCCGACCAATCCTCGTGGAACAGCACCGTGCGCTTCGAGCTGCCCAGGCTTGGCAAGATTGCCGCCACCATCCATCTCTCGGGCGGCCATGTGCAAATGCGCGTGGCCGCCGCCTCGAACGAGACGGCAAGCCGGCTCAGATCGCATGGCCGTGAACTGGTGCAGGCCCTGGGCGATGCCGGCTCCCCGCTCGATTCGCTCTCGATAGGCCAGGATGAGCAAGCCTAATCCGCGCCAGCAAGCCGTCGCGCTTGCCTATCAGACCGGCGACCTTGCGCCCCAGGTCGTGGCCAAGGGCCGCGGCTTGATTGCCGACCAGATCATTGCGCGCGCCAAGGAACATGGCGTGTTCGTGCATGAATCGAAGGAACTGGTGGCGCTGCTGATGCAGGTCGAACTCGACGGCCGCATTCCCCCCGCCCTGTATCGCGCTGTCGCGGAATTGCTGGCCTGGCTATACCGCATCGAATCGGGCCAGATCGAGGCCGACACCCCGCCGCCGGAAACTCGGCCGGTAGCGCAGCCAAGATTGTAAATTATTGTTTCTTCGCGATGTTTTCCCTGCAAATGCAGGGGAAAAATTGCCCTTATCCAACACAATCGATTAACAGTTCTGTGTAAAATGACATCGGGGGACGATAAAGGCGGATAGCCAAATCTCATGACTTTGCACACGAATCTCGGGGTCGACGATCTCGGGCCTTACCAGATTCATTCGCGCCGCGAAATTATCGCGTTGCTGCGCAATATCGGCGACAGCAAGCAACTGGTAAGAATGGTCATCAACGGCGGTACGGAAGCCGTCGTCACCTCGATCCTTGCCATCGACGAGAGCGACAACACCGTCATCATCGACGTCGCCCCCAGCCAGCTGCAAAACCAGCGCATCCTGCAAAGCGACAATATTTCGTTCGAGTCCATGCTCGAACATATCCGCATCCTGTTCTTCACCGACCAGGTCGAACCCTGCACTTACGACGGCTTGCCGGCGTTCCGGTTCGAGATTCCTTCAACGATGGTGCGCCTGCAGCGGCGCGAGTTCTACCGGGTGCTGACGCCGGTCACCAACCCGGTGCGGTGCACGATCACGATGCCGCACGAATTCGAGGAAACCTCGACCACGGTCGTGGTCGCCCTGCAAAACGTCAGCGGCGGCGGCATTGCGATACTCGATGAAAAGAAGCTGCTCGACCCTACCATAGGCCGCATCTACAAGGATTGCCGCATCGACCTGCCGGGCGGCTCGCTCGTGGTCACCACGCTGCAGATTCGCAATTCGCAGGAAATCACCCTGCCCAACGGCAAGTCGATCCGCCGCCTCGGCTGCCTGTTCGTCGATATGCCCAAGTCGATGATGAGCGCAGTGCAGCGCTTCATCACCAAGCTGGAACGCGAACAGAACGCCAAGAGCACCGGTTTCAGCTAAATCGCGGCCGGTTCGCCGTAGCCGGCTATATTTGCATGTTCATGATGTCGTTATAAGCGGCAACCAGCTTCGACTTCACCTGGATCGTCGCCTGCAGCGCGATATTGGCTTTTTGCCCTGCGATCATGACTTCGGACAGACTGACGCTGTCGTCGCCCTTGGTAAAGCGTTCGGCCAGCTTGCCGGCGGTCTGCTGGATGTCGTTGACCTTGTCGAGCGAAGACTTGAGCACCGAGCCGAAATCGATCGGAGCGGCGGCGGGCTCGGCCTGGCTGGCTTCCTCGGCGGCGCCCAGGGGGTTGGCCGGCGCACGAGCCTGGGCTGCCATCGCCTTCAATTGCTCGGCCATGGCCTGTATCCTGCTGGTATCGATCGGCGCGATGCTCATACTGTGGCTCCTGAGGGCACTTGTTCCATGGCGTCACGTTAACACGGCACATGCAAGGGTTTCGGCCCAATTAGGGCCGGAAACTTTGCCCTGTTCCCATGATTGAATTTCCTCTTTTCGCGCAGAATTCTGCTTACGTGCGCACATCGGTGCGCAGGCAAGGACAATTGACTCAATTTGATTGACATAGCGGGATAGCGGGGAGAAGCAACATGGCAACAGCAACGGGAGAAGCCTTGGAGCCGGCACCGGGAGCGGAGACAGGGGGGATTGCCGCCTTCCTGCAAACTCCCAACGGGCGCAACATCGCGCTATCGGTCGGCGCGGCGCTGGCCGTGGCAGTCCTGGTGGCGGCCTGGATGTGGGCGCAAAAGCCGGAATACAAGGTGCTGTTTGCCAACTTTTCCGACCGCGACGGCGGGGCCATCGTGGCGTCGCTGCAGCAGCAAAACATTCCCTACAAATTTTCCGACGGCGGCGGCGCCATCCTGGTGCCGGCCGACCAGGTCTATGACGCGCGGCTCAAGCTCGCGGCCCAGGGCTTGCCCAAGGGCGGCAATGTCGGCTTCGAGATCATGGAAAACCAGAAGCTCGGCGTGTCGCAATTTCTCGAGCAGGTCAATTACCAGCGCGCACTCGAAGGCGAACTGGCCAATTCGATCCAGTCCTTGGCCGCCGTGCAGGCGGCACGCGTGCACCTCGCCATCCCCAAGGCGTCGGTATTCATGCGCGACCAGCAAAAGCCGACGGCTTCGGTCTTGTTGAACCTGGCTCAGGGCCGTTCACTGGATGAAGCCCAGGTGTCGGCCATCGTGCATCTCGTGGCGTCGAGCGTGCCCGACCTCACCGCCAAGAATGTCACCGTGGTCGATCAGAATGGCGACCTGCTGTCTTCCGCCGACAAGATGGCCGGCGCAAACGGGCTTGACCCGAATCAATTGAAGTATGTGCAAGAGTTGCAGCACAACATTGTCACGCGCGTGGAGTCTATCGTTGCCCCCATCGTCGGCGCACCCAATGTGCGCGCCGAAGCCACCGCCGACGTGGATTTTTCGCACACGGAGCAGGCTGCGGAAACCTATAAACCGAACCAGCCGCCCAATGAGGCAGCCGTGCGCAGCCTGCAAACCAGCGAGAGCACCAATGGCAACGGCAACGGCGCCTCGGGCGTGCCCGGCGCATTGACCAATCAGCCCCCTGCTCCGGCCACGGCCCAGATCAACGGCGCGCCGGCGCAGAATGCCCCGGCGCCCTCCACGCCGACTTCGAGCCACAAGGACAGCACGACCAATTACGAAGTCGACAAGACCGTGCGCTACGTGCAACAGCCCATGGGCGGATTGAAGCGCCTGTCGGTGGCCGTGGTGGTCAACTACAAACGCGAAGTCGATAAAAGCGGTAAAGTAACGATGCGACCTTTGAGCGAGGACGAAAAGACGCAGATCACGAACCTGGTCAAGGAAGCCATGGGTTACAGCAAGGACCGCGGCGATACTTTGAACGTGGTCAACACCTCGTTCGCCGGCGCCGACAGCGCGTCCGACAATGCGCCCTGGTGGCAAAAGATACTCGACGGCATCCTGGCCAACTGGTCGGAAATCCTCAAGGCCGCGGCGAAGTGGCTGGTGTTCGCGATCGTGTTTTTGTATTGCTACCGCAATTTCATCAAACCCGCGCTCAACAAGGCCAAGGAAACCGTCAATCCGACGCCCGCCGCGCACGAGCACGGCGCCGAAGAAGGCGAGGAAGATGCGATCGTGGAGCTGTCGAACGAACCAGTGCCGATGGGCCAGACCGCGCCGGTTTACCGCAACAATCTGGAAGCGGCCAAAGCGCTCGCCAAGCAGGACCCGAAAATGGTGGCGACCATCATCAAAGGCTGGGTAGGAGTGCCGAATGAGTGAAGCAGGAATTCAAAAAGGGGCCATCCTCATGCTCGCCCTGGGCGAAGAGGAGGCCTCGGAAGTGATGAAGTACCTCGGTCCGCGCGAAGTGCAAAAGCTCGGTGCGGCGATGTCGGTCATGAAATCGATCCAGAGCGAAGAGCTGGAAAAGGTGCTCGACGAATTCCGCACCGAGACCGACAAAAACACCTCGCTGGGCGTCGATTCGGACGAATACATCCGTACCGTGCTGACCAAGGCGCTCGGCGAAGACAAGGCCGCGTCGCTCCTGAACCGCATCCTCGGCACGCGCGACGCGAGCGGCATCGAAAGCCTGAAGTGGATGGACGCGCAATCGGTGGCCGAACTGGTGCGCAACGAACACCCGCAGATCATCGCCACCATCCTGGT
>DASVYZ010000701.1:0-4844 GCA_036391935.1 Burkholderiaceae bacterium
TGTCCACATCCTGGAGCGACTCCAGCAAAGCCGGCAGTTCATCGAAGAAAGCCTGCTTTTCCCTGGTGTAATGGGTCTTGCCGGTGCGATGCCGGACGCGATCTTCCAGTCGTAGTTTCTCGATGATGTCTTGCGAGCCGTCGCCTTGGTGATAGTCGAAGTCGAGAATGCCGATCTGCCTCGCTTGCCCGCTGTTGAGCAGCTTCACCGCCGCGATCAACAAGCCGTTGAAGGTGCAAAAGCCCCACGAAAAGTCATGTCCCGCGTGGTGAAAGCCCGAGGTTGGCGACACGGCCACGCCATGCTCGAGCGCATGCTCGGCTGCGGCAAAGAACGATCCGGTCGTCCAATACAGCGAATCGACGACTTCCTGATGCTTGGTGAGCATGCCGTTGGCGATCTCAAGCGCGATCACCCCGCGCACATGCTCCCGCTTGTGGGCCAGGTCGAAATCCTTGACGGTCAGCGGCGGAAAATCGTGCAGCGCGACCGGATATCGCTGGCGCCACTGTTCGACCACTTCGAGCGGTTTTCTCGGCGACGGAGATTCCAGGACGATGTCCACAACCATCCGGCGGTTGAAAAATACAGGGATGTCCATGTTTGCATTGTTTCACATCTGTTTGAAAAAATGCAGATTGAAAACCTGCAGATAGCTGCGGCTCACGGGTGGAACTTCGGTACGCCTTTTCAAATGATTATGGGCCGTCTCGTCGCCGCTGCGTACGACATGGCCGACCGGCGCGCAATGGGCGGCTTCGACGGCGTATTCCGTACCGGCGGCGATGGAGACGAGGTGGGCGCGGCGCCCTATCGCTCGCGCCACATTGCGCACCGGATTTCACTGGCTCAAGCGACGATAGGCCTCAAGCAGGGAAGTCTTGTAGACGGCGCCCAGCAATTGCGGATCGTCCGCCGAGCGGATCACCGGCAGGCGTTCTCCTTGATGCGCCATGAAGCATTGCATCGCTTCGTCGAGCGACATTTCCGGCGTGACCGGCCGCAGGAAGTCGCGCCGCAGGAAATCGGCGGCGGTCTTGTCCGGGGCGTTGCCCTTTTGCGGCTCGCCATCCACCATCGCCGAAGTCAGATCCTGGAGCGCAACCACGCCCTGATAACGGTTGGAGGCGTCGACGACGTACAGGTACTTGACGGAAAACTGCAGGAACATGCGGGTCATGTCGGCAAAGGTCGCCTCCAATGCCAGCACTGTCTCCGCGGGACGGATCAAATCGCGCATGCGCGTGCCGCGCAAGCGCATGTGCGCTTCCTTTTCAAGGATGCGCGAAACGGTGATCTCGTACATGGCCCCGCCCCCGGCCGCGCGCGCGACATAATAGGCCAGCATGCAGGCCAGCATGAGCGGCAGCATGACCTGGTAATTCAAGGTCATCTCGAAGATCATCAGCATGGCCATCAGCGGAGCGCTCGTGGCGCCGGCCAGGAAGGCGCCCATGGCAACGACGGCGTAAGTCGATGGCGGCGACACGGCTCCGGGCCAGAGCAATTGCATGACCAGCCCGAACAGATACCCGATTGCCGCGCCGACGAAAATGGTGGGCGTGAAGATACCGCCCACGGCGCCGGAGCCGACCGTGGCGGCGGTGGCGACGACCTTGCACGCCAGCACCAGCAGGACGGTGCTCCATACCCAGGTCGAGTGCAACAGGGAGTTGACGACACTGTAGCCGTTGCCCCACACCTGCGGCACCCACACTGAAATCAAGCCGACGACGAGGCCGCCGCAAGCCAGCCGCAACGGCAGCGGCAGCTTGCTTTTCTTCATGAATCGCTTGCCGGCGTCGATCAGGCGCAGATAGGGCGACACCAATACGCCGGCAAAAACCCCCAGCGCGACGAACGCGAGCAGTTCGACCCGATGCACGTCCGGGAAGGCCGGCATCTCGTAGGCCGGGTGGTAGCCGGGAAATTCGCGCATGGTGATGTTGGCCACCACTGCCGCCACCACGATCGGGGCGAAGTTTTCCGCCACGATCGCGCCGAGGACGATTTCACCGACGAACAGGGCGCTGGCAATCGGCGCGTTGTAGGCCGAAGCGATGCCGGCCGCAGCCCCGCAAGTGACCAGGACGCGCATCGTGGCCGGGTCGGCACGCCGGATGCGGGCGAGCAGGGATGCGGACATGGCGGCCAATTGCACCATGGAGCCTTCGCGCCCGATCGAGCCGCCGGAGGCGATGGTGCAGACCGATGAAGCGCCGGCAAGCAGGGTCTGTCCGGCCGACATCTTTCCGTCGTGGTGAACGATCGCTTCCATGTAATCGGCTATGCCGGACGAACGGCGCCGCTGGGCCAGGGTAAGCAGAATGCCGGCCACGAGGCCGCCGATGGCCGGCAATGCGAGGCGGCCATACCAGGGCAGAACCGAGGCAAGTTCCACCAGCGAATCCCCCGGGGCGCCGAGCAGCCGCTCCGCCAGCCGCAAGGCTTCGCGAAATCCTATGGTCGCCAGGGCTCCAGCAATGCCGGCCGCAACCGCGCCCAGGAGCAAGGGTGGGATGACCGGCCAGCCAGGCGAAAGTCGAAAGCGAGCCGTCATGATGGCGCGAGGAGGCGTTGAAGGAAACCTCCATTTTAACCGCCGCATTTGCCCACGGCACGTTCGACGGCGGCTGTGAACCTGTCAATTCTCGCAGCTTGCCTTGCAAAAACAACCATGTCAGCATCCCGTCCACGGCATCCGAGACCGCCGGCAACAAGTTTGAACAAGGTCCGATCTCATCCAAGGGGAGACAACATGAAGACGACACAGGCAGCGGCACTGGCCGCCTGCTCCTTGCTGGCTGCGAATTTCGCGCATGCGGCCAACGTACCCGACACCTGTACCGGCACCTATCCATCCTACTGGCAGGACATCGCTCCCAAGTTCGCCGAGATGTGGAAAGGCCAGGCGATCAGCGATGCGCCGACGGGCGCTTACAGAGGCCCGGTGTTCAAGCTGTCCGACGACTATCCAAGGCAACCGGTCGACGACAAGGCGAACCAGCCCTGGCGTTCGGCGAAATTCGATCCGATGTTCGACCCCGCCACGCCGCAGAAGGTGAAGTCCAAGCTGGCGCACGAATATGCCGACCTGGTCTACGAGTATGCCCTTGCCGGCAACATCAACCAGCCCGGCCAGAGCGACTTCGATGTATGCCGCAATCCCGTGCGGCCCTGGTATCACATCGCGTTCCAGACCTATGACGCCTTGAGCGGGCGTGAATTCATCCATGGCCTGACGCGCGAAGCACCGGTCACCTATTCGATCAAGTCCGGCACGGGCACGGCCTCTACCACCATGTGGGCGGTCGGCATCTTCAACGCGACTGCGGCCTACACCCTGGGAACGGTATGGCAGAAGGACGGCACGGCCAAGGTGCCGACGGCCAACATCAGCTTCGACGAAGGCGCGGTGGTGGCCAAGCCGCTGTTCAATACCGCAACCCTGGACCAGTTGCCCGTGCTGGCCAACATGCCGCAGTGGAATGCCAACATTTCCGATCCTTCGTTCTGCACCTGCGTGCCGGCCAACGGCAAGGAGTGCACCCTGGTCGAAGAGAGCAACCAATGCCCGCGCAATTACGCCAAGTGGAACAACGTCAAGCTGCTGCAGTTCGACATTTCGGTGCGCGACCACCGTGCGCGCGGCACGGGCTGGGTGTACGGCACCTTCGTGGCCGACGGCCAGCGCAAGGCCAAGGTGAAGGACCCCTGGCACCGCGTCAGCCTCCTGGGCCTGATGTGGGGCAACGACACCCCGCCGCCGGGCCAACTGGCCTACAACTATCCGGCCGACCCGCGCAAGAACGGTTTCAAGGAAGAAGTGATTTTCTGGGACGTGGCCGACGAGTTGAATTCCTACGGCGGCACCGGCACCATGCAGCGCATGGGCCATCTCGGCTCGGACAATCGCTTGAACGGCCCGGCCGACAATGCCAACAGCTCCTGCATGTCCTGCCACGGCACCGCCTCCGTGCCCGACCTGACATTCACCACGCCGCCGCTGCTGGCGCAATTCTCGCCCATCACCAAGCAATCGGTAGCGCCGGTGAACGGCTTGAAAGACCAGGGACTGGACCGCACCGGCACGGTGGCGACGGAGAATAACGGCGTCAGCTTCGCCAATACCGACTCGGTCTATTTCGCAAACGTGATGGGCGGCACCTCGTTCAACATGACGGTCGATACGCCGCACGGCAAGGTCAACCTCATGCCCGGTTCGCCGAAGTATGCCAATCCGGAACAGACGAGCTGGATCTCGCTCGACTATTCGCTGCAGCTGTCGATTTCGCTGGAACAATGGATGGAATGGCAGGCGGACCTGGCCGCCATGACACCGCCGCCCAAGCGCAAATTCGTCAAGCCGTTGCGCCGCGACGAGAAGGAACAGCTGCAGCACGAGCAGCAGGGGCAGTGAGATTGATGTGTTGACCTCGGTGGCCAAGGTCGACGGCAGGCTCCGGATCTCCACCTGCCGTCCCCGTGAAAACGGGAATTCGCGACATCGCCTGTTTCGGTAGCACTTCGGCGCCCCCGTTTTCACGGGGGCGCCGCGCTTTCGGGAATGCAGCGCCGATTCGCCCCGCGCCGCAATGGGCGCGTGCCATCACGATCATAAAACTCCCAAGGACCGATTGAACTTCTCCGCATCCTGGTAGCCGATCACGCGGCCGTTGGCGACTTCCTTCCCGCCTTTGTCGAACAGGATGATGCCCGGCGGGCCGAACAGGCCGAAGCGCTTCAATAGCGCGCGGTCGTCTTCATTATTGGCCGTCACATCGGCTTGCAGCAGCACCATGCCCTGGAATCTGGCTTGCACGCGGCTGTCGGGGAAAGTCAGC
>DASVYZ010000702.1:0-3450 GCA_036391935.1 Burkholderiaceae bacterium
GCCGGGTAATTGCCTTGCCAGCTGGCCGTGAAATCGTGCAAGCGGCCGCGCGGGTCGTAGTCGGCCATCATCTGGCGCCATTCGGGCGAGAATGGCAGGCGGCTGGCGAACGCCGCCATGGTTTGCAGATCGAGCAGGGTGGCCGTGACGGTGGTCTTGGACGGTTCGTTGTCGCCGGCCGGCTCGAAGGTTTCGGAAATCGAGGTCGGCGGCAAGCTCATGCCGTCATGGGTGACGAAAGAGAAATTGGTCAGCGCCATGCTGTGGCCGCGCGCACCGAGCGTGGGCGTACCATCGATGCCGGACTTGTCGATGTCTTCCTTCAAGCCGACGCGGCCGCTGACCTTGTCGAGCTCGAGCACGGGCAGATTGGAAAATTGCAAAGCCGTATCGGTCAGCGACAGGTCGGCCGTGAAATCGGCCACCTTGGCGCGGTCGAAATCCAGCCAGGCGCGCAAGGCGCCATGGCCGCGCTGGATGGCAAAGCTCTTGGGGAAGGTGACATAGGCGCCCCAGACCGAGAGGTCGGTCTGGCCCAGGTCAAGATAGAGTTGGCCGTTCCACAATGTCGCATCGGCAATGCTCCCGGCGAAGACCGGATGGTTGAAATCGGCGCGGATATCGACCGGCGCCGCCATGGCGGCGGGCGGGGTGGCATGCACGGCAAATTGATGGTTGTGCCAATGGTTGCGCAATTCGAGATTGATTTCAGACAGCGGCAGTTCCGCCGCGCCGCGCAAATTATCGTTCCAGCGTACCGTGCCGTGGCGGATGATGATTTCGCGCTGCGACAACAGCCAGTCTGCACCGCGATTGTCCTTGTTCTTCGATTGCGGCACCGGGATACCGGCCACGAAGAGCCTGCCGTCGGCATCGCGCCGCACATCCATGTCCGGATGATCGATTTCAAGCTGGTGCAGGCGTAAACTGCCGGTCGGGACCGAAAGCCAGGAAACCGTGGCTTCGACATGCGGCAGCGTCAAGGCGGGCCGGCCAAAATTGTCCTTGACCAGCAATTGATCCACCGCAATGCGCGGGCGCAAGCCATCCCAGTCGGCCGCCAGCCTGCCGATTGCCACCGGCTGGCCGATCGATTGCGAGACCAGGCGCTCGACATCGGGCTTGTAGTGGTCGATATGCGGCAAGACCAGGTAACGCAGGGCAAGGAAGGTCAGGCAGAACAGGAAATACAGCATCAGCGCCGTCTTGACCAGGAAGCCGAGCACATGGTGTGTCAGGATATTGGCGAAGCGATAGCATGCCCGGGCCCGATGCCAGATGCGCAGCATTCTTGTCACGGGTTGGGAGTGAGCGGGATGTTCGTGCATCAATATAGAGTCAGCGTAGAATGATCCGCATAGTTTGGTTTGGCCCGAAATAACGTCGGCCAAACGCCGATCCGATCTCTTAGACTCCGCGCCTGTGACAAATTCAACTTTGCCCCCTGTTTCCGCTTCACGCTTTTACAAACGCTGGACCCAGGCCGACGCCGGCCGCACCGAACTGGTCGACGAACTTGCCAACGTTCATGCCAGATTAGCGCTAACCCCCGCCATTTTCGCAGAATTATTACAAAAAGACACAGAAAGCGGCATTGAAGCACCCGCTGCCATGCGCCGCCTGCGCAATCTGGTCATGGCGGTGCTGATCCAGCGCGACCTGACCGGCAGGGCCGACCTGGCCGAAGTGGTCGAAACCATGAGCGCCCTGGCCGACTTTGCGGTGCAAACCCTGCTTGCCGGTTTGACACGGGAATTGGTTGCCCTGCACGGCACGCCTGTGGGAGAAGAGTCCGGAGCCGTGCAGGAAATGATCGTGATCGGCATGGGCAAGCTGGGCGGGCGCGAATTGAATACCTCGTCCGACATCGACCTGATCTTCCTCTATGGCGAAGAAGGCATGACGCGCGTGGATCAGGACGGCCAGCGCCAGCTCTCGAACCATGAATTCTTCACGCGCCTGGGCAAGCGGCTGATCGGCGCGCTGTCCGAAATCACGGCCGAGGGCTATGTATTCCGCGTCGATATGGCGCTGCGGCCCAATGGCGCATCGGGCCCCTTGGTGGCCAGCCTGGCCATGCTGGAAGAATACTTCGTGGTGCAGGGGCGCGAATGGGAACGCTATGCCTGGGTCAAGGCGCACGCCATGAGCGGCACCGCGGACGATCTGGCCCAGCTCGAAAGCCTGGTCCGCCCCTTCGTCTACCGCCGCTATCTCGATTTCGGCTCGATCGACGCGATACGCAACATGCACGCCCAGATCCGTGCCGAGGTCGTGCGCCAGGAAAAGCGCTACCCGGACCGCAGCAACAACGTGAAGCTCGGGCGCGGCGGCATACGCGAAATCGAATTCCTGGCCCAGGTGTTCCAACTGATACGCGGCGGGCGCGATGCGGCGCTGCGCGACCGTTCCACGCGCGCCATCCTGGACACGCTGGCGCAAAAGCAATTGCTCGATGCCGAAGCGGTGCGCGGCTTGCAGGATGCCTATACCTTCCTGCGCAATCTGGAACACCGGCTGCAATACGTCGAAGATGCGCAGACCCACGCGCTGCCGCCGGGCGAGCCCGAGCGGCGCCATATCGCGGCCATGATGGGCTATGAGGACGTGAATGCCTTCATGCAGGAACTGGAACGCCAGCGCCGCTTCGTCGCCGAGCAGTTCGACGCCATCTTCCGCGACAAGAGCGCGGCGCGCGGCAACGAAGCGGGCGAGGATGAGGACGGTGCGCAAGTGTCCGACAGCAGCGGCATCGACGCCATCGCCGCGCGGCTGCAGGAACTCAATTACCCCGATGCCGAGGGAGCCGCCAGACGCGTGCACCAAAGCCTGCAATCGCCGCGCCTGCAAGCCCTCCCCGAAGCCAGCATGACGCGCCTGCTGGCCCTGATCAACAAGGCGCTGCCGGTGATCGCCGCGAAGGCCGACGCGCCGGCCGCCACGCTGGGCCGCCTGCTCGATTTCTTCGAGGCCGTGGCGCGGCGCGCGGCCTACCTCGCCCTCCTGACCGAATATCCGCATACGCTGGAACGCGTGATCAAGATGATGAGCGCAAGCGACTGGGCCGCCAAGTACCTGGCGCAACACCCCATCCTGCTCGATGAATTGCTCGACGAACGCACCCTGCATGCGGAACCGGATTGGGATGACTTCGCCCGGGAATGCAACGCACAGTTGGCTGCGGCCGCCGGCGACGTGGAACGCCAGATGGATGTGCTGCGCGAGCTGCACCATGCGCAAATGCTGTGCCTGCTGGCGCAAGACCTGGAGGGCGACCTGAGCGTGGAGAGGCTGGCCGATCATTTGTCCAAACTGGCCGACATCCTGATCGCCGCCACGGTGCAGGCGGCATGGGAGACCATCGCCAATCGTCATCGCGCGGTGCCGCTGTTTTCCGTGATCGCCTATGGCAAGCTCGGGGGCAAGGAACTGGGTTATGTTTCGGATCTC
>DASVYZ010000703.1:0-4529 GCA_036391935.1 Burkholderiaceae bacterium
TGAAGACGGCAAGCCGGTGCCGCATACGCTGATCGAAATCTGGCAAGCCAATGCCGCCGGGCGCTACATGCATCACAACGACAACCACGATGCGCCGCTCGACCCCAATTTCACCGGTTGCGGCCGCACCCTGACCGACGCCGACGGGTTCTATCGTTTCACTACGATCAAGCCTGGCGCCTATCCATGGCGCAATCATTACAATGCCTGGCGCCCTGCGCACATCCACTTCTCGCTGTTCGGCCCGGCTTTCGCCACGCGGCTTGTGACGCAGATGTATTTTCCGGGCGATCCTTTGCTGGCTTTCGATCCGATTTATCAAAGCATTCCCGACGAGCGTGCGCGGCAATTCTTGATTTCGCGCTTTGATTGGGAAAATACGGTGCCTGAAACCGCGCTGGGCTATCGCTTCGATATTACGCTGCGCGGGCGCGATGCCACGCCGATGGAGAGGTGATTTTGAGAGATACTCACTTTGCTTGGCTGGCATCATTGCGCCCCTCGCCCGTGGGCGGGAGAGGGGCCGGGGGTGAGGGAAGTTATGATTTGGCTACCCTATTTAGCGAAGTCGACGCACATCGTCCCTCAACCCCGCCCCTCTCCCGCCCACGGGCGAGCGGGGATCGTGCGGAGGTCTTGTCATGCATATGACCGGTTCTCAAACGGTAGGCCCTTTCCTGCACATCGGCTTGGCCGACCTGTATTGCGACAAGCTGATAACGGGAGAAGCCAGCGACACCATAGTCATCGCCGGCCAGGTCCTTGACGGCGACGGCAACCCCATCCCCGACGGCATGCTCGAAATCTGGCAAGCCGATGCACGGGGCGTCTACTCCGACCCGCAAGACGGCCGAACCGCCATCGCGGGCTTCCGCGGCTTCGGCCGCGTCGCCACCGACAAAGAGGGCCGCTTCGCCTTCACCACGATCAAGCCAGGCAAGGTGCCGGGACCGGATGGAAGGGGGCAGGCGCCGCACATCATGGTCTCGGTCTTCATGCGCGGCCTGATCAAGCGGCTGGCGACGCGCCTCTATTTCCCCGACGAAGCCGCCAACGAAGCCGACCCCATTCTGCAACTGGTGCCCGCCGAACGCCGGGCTACCTTGATTGCGCGTGCCGCCGCTGTACGGCGTTACGAGTGGGACGTCATCATCCAGGCCGGCCCGCATGGCCGCGCCGAAACCGTATTCTTCGATGTCTGACCGGACCAGCGCTCCGCGCCTGCATGCCGGGCTGGCTTCGACGCCAGCCATGGAAGCGATTTTCTCGGATCGCAATTGCGTACAACGCATGCTCGACGTGGAAGCCGCGCTCGCCGTGGCCGAGGCGCGCCACGGCGTGATCCCCGCTCCGGCCGTGGCTTCGATAAGCGCATCCTGCAAAGCCGAGTTGATCGACTTCGCCGCTCTGGCCGACGCCGCCGCAACGGCAGGCAATCTTGCCATTCCCCTGGTCAGGCAATTGACGGCTGGCGTCGCAAAGAGCGATGCCGAAGCCGCCAAGTATGTGCACTGGGGCGCCACCAGCCAGGACGTGATCGATACCGGCATGGCGCTGCAATTGCGCGAAGCCCTGGCGCAGATCGATGCCGACCTGCGCCAATTGGGCAATGCCCTCAGTGAACTGGCCGAGCGCCACCGCGCCACACCCCAGGTCGGCCGCACCTGGATGCAGCACGCCTTGCCGACCACCTTCGGCTCCAAGCTGGCGGGCTGGCTCGATGCCTTGACGCGCCACCATGCGCGGCTGTCGCAGGCGCGCGCACAGAGCGCCGTGCTGCAATTCGGCGGTGCGGCGGGCACCCTGGCCAGCCTCGGCGACAAGGGTTTGTCGATTGCGCAATCGCTGGCCGGCGAATTGAAGCTTGGCTTGCCCGTCATGCCCTGGCATACCGCGCGCGACCGCTTTGCCGAAGTCGCGACCTGCCTGGGCTTGTTGACCGGCACACTGGGCAAGGTCGCGCGCGATATCTCCCTGCTGTCGCAAACCGAGATCGCCGAGCTGGCGGAGCCGGCCGCGCCTGGCCGTGGCGGCTCCTCCGCCATGCCGCACAAGCGCAATCCCGTGTCCTGTGCCGCCGCGCTGGCCGCCGCCGAACGGGTACCCGGTCTCGTGGCGACCATGTTGGGCGCGATGGTGCAGGAAAACGAGCGCGCACTCGGCGGCTGGCAAGCCGAGTGGGAAGCGCTGCCGCAAATCCTGCGCTTGAGCGCCTGTGCCCTGCAGCAGATGCTGACTGTCTGCAGCGGCTTGCATGTCGATGTGGAGCGCATGCGCCATAACCTGGATTTGACCAAGGGGCAGATCATGGCTGAAGCCGTGGTAATGGCCCTCGGCGCCAAGATCGGCCGCCAGGCCGCTTATGACGTGGTCGAACGCGCGTGCCGCGCTGCAAGTTCTCCATCCTTGCGCCACTTGCGCGCTGTGCTGGAACAGGATGGTGTGATCGGCGCGCACATGAGCACCAAGGAACTCGACTATGCCTTCGATCCGGCCAACCATGCCGGCGCAGCGGCGGAACTCGTCGAGCGTGCCGTCGCCGCATGGCGCGCGCAGATGCAACAGGAGCATTGATGGAAGATGTCTTGAACCGGCCCGAGGGCAGGCTGCATTACCGCATCGACGGCAACGAGGGCGCTCCCTGGCTGATGCTGTCCAACTCGCTCGGCACCGATCTTGGCATGTGGGAGCCGCAAATGGCCTTCTGGTCGCGGCATTTCCGCGTGCTGCGTTACGACACGCGCGGCCACGGCAAGTCCGCGCTGCCGCCGGGGCCATGCACCATTGCGGACCTGGCCGACGATGCGCTGGCCCTGCTCGACCACCTCGGCATCGCGCGCACGCATTTCTGCGGCCTGTCGCTGGGCGGCATGACCGGTATGCAATTCGCCGTGCGTCACGCGCAGCGGCTCGAGCGCCTCGCCCTGTGCAATACCTCGCCCTACATGGGGCCGCCATCGAACTGGGATGCGCGCATTGCCGCCGTCACCAGCGGCGGCATGCATGCCGTGACCGATGGCGTGATCGGACGCTGGTTTACCCCGCGTCACCGCCAGCATGCACAGGAAGACGTGGCCAAGGTCAAACAGATGCTGCTGGAGACGTCCGTGGCCGGCTATGCCGCCTGCTGCGCCGCGATCCGCGACATGGACCAGCGCGAGAGCATCAAGCGGATAGCCAAGCCCACGCTGGTGATCGCGGGCAGCACCGACCCGGCAACGCCGCCGGCCGACGGCAAGTTTCTTGCGAGCAGCATTGCCGGCGCCGGCTATGTCGAACTGGAAGCGGCGCACTTGTCGAACCGCGAATGCGTGGAAGAATTCGGCGCGGCGGTGAAGGATTTCATGCTGCCCTGAATGCCCCTAGCGGGGACAATCAAAATAATAGAAGAGACATGGACGAAGAAAAACGAAAAGAGCAGGGCCTGCAAATGCGCCGCACCGTGCTGGGCGAGGCGCACGTGCAGCGCGCGCAAGCCAACACCAACGAGTTCAATGCCGATTTCCAGGACTTGATCACGCGCTACGCCTGGGGCGAAATCTGGACCCGCCCAGGCTTGCCGCGCCACACGCGCAGCCTGCTCACCATCGTCATGATGGTGGCGACCAACCGCGAAGAAGAATTGAAACTCCATCTGCGCGCCGCCGCCAACAACGGCGTCACGCGCGACGAGATCAAGGAAGCCTTTCTGCAGACCGCCATCTATTGCGGCGTGCCGGCGGCCAATGGGGCCTTCCGCCTGGCACAGGAAGTATTCGATTCCCTGGACGCGGAAAACGGCGGCGATGCTTGAGCGCTTGTTCGGCGTGCTGTTCGACGGCGTCGCCTACGGCAGCCTGCTGTTCCTGATCAGCGTCGGCTTGTCCGTGACCATGGGCTTGATGAATTTCATCAACCTGGCGCACGGCGCCTTCGCCATGTTCGGCGGCTATGTCGCGGTTTGGCTCATGAACCGCATGGGCTTGCCATTCCTGGCTTGCCTGCCGCTGGCCTTCCTTTGTTCCGCCGTCGCGGGGATCGTGCTGGAGCAATTGTTGTATCGCCGCCTGTACCGCGCCAAGCCGCTCGACCAGGTGCTGTTTTCCATCGGCCTGACCTTCATGGCCATGGCCGGGGCGACCTGGGCCTGGGGCCCGTCGCAGCAGCCGGTGGCGTTGCCATCCTGGCTCATGGGGCAGGTGTCGTTGTTCGGGCTGGAGGTCGGGCGCTACCGCCTGTTCCTGATCGCCGTCGTGATCGTGATTGCCGCCTTGCTCGGCCACCTCGTCGGCCGCACACGCTTCGGTGCGCAATTGCGCGCCGCGGTGGACAACCGTGAAGTGGCGGGCGGGCTCGGTATCAACGTCAAGCTGCTGTTCACGCTGACCTTTGCGCTCGGCTCCGGCCTGGCCGGCCTGGGTGGCGGGTTGGGCATCGAAGTGCTTGGGCTCGACCCCGTATTCCCGATCAAGTACATGGTGTACTTCCTGCTCGTGGTCGTCGTGGGCGGTGTCGGCACCATGCGCGGGCCGCTGTATGCCTCGTTCCTG
>DASVYZ010000704.1:0-4377 GCA_036391935.1 Burkholderiaceae bacterium
GGTCTCACGGATCGTCGTGATGCGATCGGCATGCGTGCTCTTGCCAGAGACAAAACCGAAGCGTGGATCGAGCGGCAGCGCAAAGCGCCCCTTCCGCAGCAGTTCGTCGGCGAAGAGCCGCCTCACCGTGGCAGCATCGCGACCGACGAGGTCGAAAACGAAGCGTTCGAAGTTGCTGGCCTTGCTGATATCCATCGAGGGGCTGGAGGTCTCGAAGGTATCTGCACTGGACCGCACGCGGTAGATGCCGGTGCGGAAGAACTCGTCGAGCACGTCGTTCTCGTTGGTGGCGAGCACGAGCCGATCGATGGGCAGGCCCATCATGCGCGCCACGTGGCCCGCGCAGATGTTGCCGAAGTTGCCAGAGGGCACAGCGAAGTCGACCCGTTCGGCACTGCTGCGTGTCGCCTGGAAGTAACCCGCAAAGTAGTAGATGACCTGCGCGACCAGACGGGCCCAGTTGATCGAGTTGACGGTGCCGATGCGGTGCCTGCGCTTGAAGTTCAGGTCGTTGGACACGGCCTTGACCATGTCCTGGCAATCATCGAACACGCCTTCGACGGCGATGTTGAAAATGTTGGGATCCTGCAGGCTGAACATCTGCGCCTGCTGGAACGGGCTCATGCGGCCGTGCGGCGAGGTCATGAAGACGCGCACGCCCTTCTTGCCGCGCATGGCGTATTCGGCCGCGCTGCCCGTGTCGCCCGAGGTGGCGCCGAAGATATTCAGCTCGGCATGTTCCTTGGCCAGGGCATATTCGAACAAATTGCCCAGCAACTGCATGGCCATGTCCTTGAAGGCCAATGTCGGGCCGTTGGACAGGGCTTGCAGCAGCAGCGGGCCGCATCCTTCCTTCTCGCCCTTCAACTGGCACAGCGGCGTGACGCGCTGCGCATCTTCCCCGGCGCGCACATTACGGTACACGTCGGCAGTGTAGGTTTTGTGCGTCAGCGCGCGCAGATCGGTTTCGGGGATGTCGGTGGCGAATTTTTTGAGGATTTCAAACGCCAGATCGGCGTATGACAACTTGCGCCAGACATCGAGCTCGGCGCCGCTCACTTGCGGATATTCGGTCGGCAGGTATAGCCCGCCATCGGGGGCAAGGCCGCCGAGCAGGATTTGGGAAAACGACAGGGGAGCGGCTTGGCCGCGGGTGGAGACGTATTGCATAAGATATCTTATAAAATCGGCAGTCCGCTCCATTATAGCGAACTGCCGTCTCCACATGCCGCAAAAACGGGCACGAGGCCCGCATGGACGTTACGCCGCCTGGCTCAAAGCCGGCTTCACCGGCTTGATATTGGCCAGCATATCCGATACCAGTTCCTCAATGCCAATCGCCGGCTTCCAGCCCCAATCGGCCGTGGCGACCGAATCGTCCAGGCTCGCGGGCCAGCTGTCGGCAATGGCTTGACGCGCGTCGGGGGCGTAGATCACCTCGAAACCGGGAACGTGGCGTTTGATGGCTGCGGCCAGCTCGCGCGGGTTGAAGCTGATACCGGCCACATTGTAGGACGAGCGCACCTTGACCTTTTCCGCCGGGGCATCCATCAGTTCGATGGTGGCGCGGATGGCGTCGGGCATATAGATCATGGGCAGGCTGCTCTCGGGGCCGAGGAAACAGCTATAGGTTTCACCGCGTTGTGCCGCGTGGAAGATCGCGATGGCGTAGTCGGTGGTGCCGCCTCCGGGTGGCGATTTCCAGCTGATGATGCCGGGGTAGCGGATGCTGCGCACATCGACGCCGAATTTGCTGTGGTAGTACTCGCACAGGCGCTCACCGGCCAGTTTGCTGATGCCGTAGATCGTGCTCGGGTCCATTACGGTCGATTGCGGCGTCTCATCGCGCGGGGTGTTGGGTCCGAAGGCAGCGATGGAAGACGGCCAGAATACGCGCAGGGGCTTGCCTGCGATGCCGCGCTCGCGTGCGATCTCGAGGATGTTCAGCAAGCCGTTCATGTTGAGGTTCCAGGCCTTCAGCGGCGCCTGTTCGCCCGTGACCGACAGTAGCGCCGCCAATTGGTAGACCTGCGTGACGTGGTAGCTGTCGATGATGTGGGCCACGCCCTTGGCATCGAGCACGTCGATCGGCTCGTAGCGCTTGACGCCGAAGCCGCTCTTGGGGCCGATGTCGGCCGCGATCACATTTTCCGCACCATGTTGCGCGACCAGGGCTTCAACCAGTTCGCTGCCGATCTGTCCATTGGCGCCGATGACTAAAATACGTTCCATGCTGTGTTGCTCCAGTATTGATTAAGCGTTATTCAGGATACCGAGTTCGCGGCCCGCCTGCGCAAATGCGGCGAGCACGCGGTCGAGTTGTTCCGTGCTGTGGGCGGCGGACAATTGCACGCGCACGCGCGCCTGCCCCATCGGCACCACGGGGTAGAAAAAGCCCGTGGCCAGCACGCCCAGTTCATAGAGGCGCGCGGCGAATTTCTGCGCCACCGGCGCATCGAACAGCATGACCGGCACCACCGGGTGCGTGCCCGGCTTGATAGTGAAGCCCAGTGCGGTGATCGCCTTGCGGAAGTATGCCGTATTGGCATGCAGCTTGTCGCGCAATTCGGTCGAACTCGACAGTCGCTGCAGCACCGACAGCGAGGCACCGGCGATCGAGGGGGCCAGCGTATTCGAAAACAGGTAGGGGCGCGACTTCTGGCGCAGCGTCTGGATCACTTCGCGGCGGCCGGAGGTGAAACCGCCCATGGCGCCGCCAAGCGCCTTGCCCAGCGTGCCGGTGATGATATCGACGCGGCCCATGACATTGTGGTGCTCGTGCGTGCCGCGGCCCGTGGCGCCCATGAAGCCCGAAGCGTGGCATTCGTCTATCATGACCAGCGCGCCGTACTTGTCGGCCAGGTCGCAGATCTTGTCAAGCTGGGCAATCGTGCCGTCCATCGAAAAGCAACCGTCGGTGACGATGAGCCTGGTGCGCGCACCGGATGCGGCCTGCAATTGCTTTTCCAGGTCGGCCATGTCGTCGTGCTGGTAGCGGAAGCGCTGCGCCTTGCACAGGCGAATGCCGTCGATGATGGAAGCATGGTTCAGCGCGTCGGAAATGATGGCGTCTTCGGCTTCGAACAAGGGTTCGAACACGCCGCCGTTGGCGTCGAACGCCGCGGCATACAGTATCGTGTCTTCCAGGCCGAGGAAATCGGCAATCGCCTTTTCCAGTTGCTTGTGCACCGTCTGCGTGCCGCAGATGAAACGCACCGAAGACAGGCCGTAGCCGAATTTTTCCGTCGCCGCGATCGAGGCTTGCACCATGGATTCGTCGCCGGAAAGGCCAAGGTAATTGTTGGCGCACATATTGATCAGCGTGCGGCCGTCGTCGCTCACGACTTCGGCGCCCTGGCGCGAGGCGAGCACGCGCTCCGGCTTGTACAGGCCTTCATTACGCAAGCCTTGCAGCTTGTCGTCCAATTCCTTGTAAAACGATTCCTTGGCGCTCATGGCGTTGTCCCTCTCTCTTGGTGCTCATTTTGATGATTTGCCGCTGGTTTGCTTCCTGCGCCGCCAGCTTCGTGGGCCGACGGCAGAATTTTTGTTTGGATAAGAGCCTCAATCTTGCCTTCAGGGAAATTCGCGCTACAATCGCGATTTTCAATCCTTTTTGCAAAATCCATTATCCAGAACAAATGTTCGATATAATGGATATTACCGATTCTCATTAAACATTGCAAGCCCATGAAGCACCTTGCCGCCCAAGCCTCCCCGCCCGAAGTCGGCGCCACCTTGCAAAAGCTGCGCCTGGCGCGCGGCCTGACCCTGGATGACCTGTCACGCGCAGCCGGCGTATCGAAGTCGATGCTGTCGCAGATCGAGCGTGAAAAGGCCAACCCGACCATTGCGGTCGCCTGGCGGCTATCGAATGCCCTGGGTATCGGAATCGGGGAGTTGCTCTCGGATGAGTCGCGCGAAGTCGAAGCGATCCGTGTGCTCGATGCGCACGAGACGCCGACGCTGCCGGGCGACCACGCCGGTTATGTATTGCGGATACTCGGACCGATGGAATTGGCCGGCAAGTTCGAATGGTACGAATTGACGCTGGCGCCGGGCGGCGAGCTGGTGTCGCAGCCGCACGACCCGGGCGCGATGGAACATTTGACCGTATTGCACGGCGCGTTGGAAGTGGAAGTCGATAGCGCCAAGCGCAAGGTCAAGCATGGCGGCACGGCACGCTACCAGGCCGACCGCAATCACGCTATTCGCAATACCGGCAAGACCGAGGCCAAGGCGCTCATGGTGGTGATCCACCGCTAGAGCCTGGCTGAAGCAAGCTAGCTGAGTTCTTCCAGACGGATCTTGGTCAGCTTGCCCACCACGGTAGGCAACGCTTCGATCCTGGCGATCGCCGATTCCACATTCTTTTCC
>DASVYZ010000705.1:0-8970 GCA_036391935.1 Burkholderiaceae bacterium
GCGATGGTGCGTCCGACTTGCGACACCTGCAAGGCATGGCTCAGGCGGCTGCGCACCGCCGTGCTACTGGCCAGGGAAAACAATTGCCCCTGCTGTTGCAGGCGGCGGAAGGCGGAGGAGAACACGATGCGGCCGCGATCGGCCTCGGCCTCGGCCGACAGGGAAGATGCGGCGCCGGTGCGCTGACGCTCGGTCTTCAGGATGGATGCGTAGTCCGGAGTCATTTTGTCCAAGGATCTATCGATCTGCCCTCCGCATTGAGAGAGGGGCCGGGCGTGATGCCGCAGCACGCTCCCGGCGATTGTATGACTGTGCGCAACAATTGGCAAAGCGCCACGGTGCTGCAGTGCATGGTGCCGTCGCATTGTTGCGAAATCTCCGCATGCCATGCTGGAAAAGAGCAGGCAAACGGGGTACACTCGATTTGCTCTTTTAACAAGTGGAATATCGGCTTATATCGTGTAGGAAAAATCGGTCACGTCTCGGTGATTGCGCAATGAATTGCAAAAATCGGAGACAATTTCCAGACTGGTATGGTCGTAAAACAGGCGATTTTCGTGGGGAAATTGTTACATCGACCAAATTTGCCTTTCGAATTCGCAAAAAAGTGTTAAATGGTAAATGTCGATAATAAGGCGCTGTAAAATAGAAGCGAATCAACAAGAAGCGGTATCCACAAGAAATAACGCTTCCATAAATCAAAGCGGTACGGAAGAAATGACGAAGACTTCGCGCAGGGAATGGCAGGGCAGCGCGAGGAACTTGCTCAGCGGCGAGCCGGTCTGAGAGGCAGGTCGCCCCGGGGTCAGGCCTATCGGGCCCGGCGGTCGCGCTGCGATGCCGAACTATCCCTGCGGCGCATGATGTACGGGGGAATGAAGTGGAAATATTCGGTGTGATCCTGGGCGTGGTGGCCGTCCTTGGCATAGGGGCGGCAATCTTCTTGCGCCAGCAATCGGCAAAAAAGAATACCTTTTCGCGCTACGAAGAAAAGGCGGTCTTGAACAAGGATGAAACCGTCCTGTTCGGCCGCCTGTGCCGTGCGTTGCCGAATTGCTACATATTCCCGAAGATGCCGGTCTCGCACCTGATCGAGCCGATGGAAGGCGACCGCAAGCGGACGCCGCACCACTACGAGCGCATCGCGGGCATGGCGGTCGATTTCGCCGTGTTCGACGGCGACCTCTCCCTGGTTTGCGTGATCCTGCTCGAACCGGAAGGCGTCATGGGCAGCGACCAGATGCAGCATGCCATCCTCGACCGCTGCCTGAAGAGCGCCACGGTCAAGGCCATGCGCTGGAGCACCAACAACAAACCGTCAGTCGAGCAGATCAGCCGCTCCATCCTGCCGATGACCAACGCATCGCGCCCGACGCTGGATACCGGCAGCACGCTCAACCCTGCACCCGCGGCAGCATCGAACACGGTCAACCCGGACACGGTGCAGCGCATCTACAAGGCCGACCCGGTGCCGTCCAACATCCGCGGCCTGAGCCAGGAACAGCTCGACGCATTGACGCCGGCCAAGTATCTCGCAACCAACTACCCGCACATCTGGCAGCGTATCTGCCTGTTCGCGTCGGAGCCCAAGCATTTGCAGAAATATCTGCAATCGCTCTCGATCCAGGACCGCGGTGAAAAGCGCGCCGGTTTTCCTGTCGACGCGCTCAAGGAAATCACCGATATCCAGATGGAGAATGACCGCTTCCTGACCGCGCCCATTACCGGGTGGCAGCCGGCGTTTATCAATCGGTGAGTTGATTTCACCGCAAGGAAAAGCCGGCGCCTTGGCCTAATGCCGTTCAGATAAGCCGCTGCTGGGCGGCCTTGTTATTTCACGCAGGTTGTGCCGGCCGCCGCACAGTGAACGCAAGCGAAGTCCAACGCCGGACCGCAGCACGTGATGTGAGCTTGCCAAGGCCCTTTACGTGCGCACACAGGAACAACACAGTGCTGCGGCAAATGCGCTTGTCAATTTGCGGTTCACGAGCGTATCAATCCGGTTGCGCCAGGGCCTGCCCGATCAACAAGCCGCGCTGCATGATCACATCGGCATCGGCGCGCAACAAGCCGAGCCGGCGCTGCAGCAGGAGCCAGCCCGACCACGCTGCGGCCGGCGTGCCGACATCGAGCGGCGCGGCAATGCCGGTTCCGGCGGCTACCTGCGTCCCTGCCTGGGGCAGCATTTCAGTCAATCGCTTTTGCAATTCCCCCAGCGCAATCCATACGCCGGAACAGGCATTCTGGATTTGCGCTTCCACTTGCGGCCTGGGCATGTTGAGCGCATGGCGGCGCAACAGGATGCGCAGCGCGGCGACGTGGGCCACGATCAGGTAGTTCTGCACGGTGAAAAGGTGGATATCTTGCACGGCGCGTTGTTTGCTGGCCGGCTCATCGAGCATGCGCACCAGGGCCGAGTTCAAGCCGGCCAGGCTGTCGAACAGCCCCTTGCGGCACAGGCGGTAAAAGAAATCGTCCTTGACCTTGCCGAGCAACAGTTCGCAGCTGGCTTCGATGTAGCGGCGGTTGGTGCCGAGCACGTTTTGCATCAGTTGCGGCAGCGCGCGGTATTCCCAGCTCGGCAATACGAAGGCGAAGAAGGTGGCGATCGCCACGCCGATGACGGTGTCGATCAGCCGTTCGCCGATGGCGTGGCCGGTGCCGTGGGTCAGGAGCGTGATCTGCAGCAAGATCTGCATGCTGGCGAAGATCGCGGTGTAGCGGTATTTGACGTAGACGAAGGCCGAGGTGCCGATCGTGGCGACGAACAGGAAGGCCAGCAGCGCCGCAGGCGCATGCACGTAGTGCACTATCACGGCCGTCAGCATGCAGCCCATTGTGGTGCCGATCAGGCGGTCGCCGCGCCTTTGCTTGGTCAGGCTGAAGGTCGGTTTCAGGACGATGGCGATGGTCAGGATGATCCAGTAGCCGTGCGAGGCGTAAGGCAGATGTTCCGCCACCAGGAGGCCGAAGGAAATCGCCATGGCGATGCGCAAGGCGAAGCGGAAGGTCGGCGATTGCCAGTTGAGATTGGCGCGCAACAGGCTGAATTCGTATTTCTGCTTGGTCAGGAATGGGGTGAAGTCGGCGTGCGACAGCTGCGGCAGGGACGCGGGCGTCTGGGTGGCGGCGTGCAGCTGCACGATGGTGTCGATTACGTTCGCCATCTTGTTGTAGGCGCTGCGCACGACGGATACGGCTTCTTCCTTGCCCGGCCGGCTTTCGAGGCGCGCAATCTCGGCTTCGATGGCGGCGCGCTCGGGCGCATAGTCCATTCCGGGTTCGGAGGGCTGGCCGCGCGTGACGGCATACGCGATGGCTTGCACGTCGAGCGCGGCCTTGTAGGCCAGCCGGTGCAGCCAGGCCAGCACGTCGGCGTCGGCCAGGTGGCGCCGCAGCAGCGCATAGTCGGTATGGGTGGCGAGCACGAGTTCGTACAGGTCGAGCATGCCGAAGTGGACTTGCATCAGGATGGCATCGCGCTCGCCCGGATCGCCGCGCAGGATCAGGTCGCGCGAAACTTGCTGCTTGTCGGCCAGCACGCTTTGCTGGCGCACCAAGGCATTGAACTGCTCGCTCAAGTCGACGCCCATGTCGTAGAACTCGGACTTGATTTCGATGTAGCGCGCCAGCTCGAACAAGGTTTCAGCCAGCACCTGTTGCTTGACGCGGGTACGGAACAGCCACGCTGCAGCCATGGCGTAGAGCATATAGATCGTTGCGCCGGCGGTGAACAGCGCGCTGTGGGCCAGCGCCTGCCGCACGCTCAAGTCGTTTTCCATGGAGAGCGTCATGATGAACAGCGCCGAGAATTGCAGCGGCATGGTCTTTTTGCCATAGATCAGCATCATGCTGGCGAGGAAGCTGATCAGCACCACCATGATGCCCAGCAGCCAGTGCACCGGAGCCGCCAGCGTGATGATCAGCGCCACGATGGAGCACAGGATGACGGACGCCAGCATTTCATGGAATTTGTGGCGTAGCGGGCTGATCAAATCCATAAAGCTGGTGCACAGCGCGCCGATGCAAACTGTCATGGCGGAAGACAGGTCGCTGTACCACATCACCAGGCTGGTCAATCCGATGATCCCGATTGCCGTGCGCAGGCCGGTGTAGAAATAATGGCTGAACAAAAAGGTGCGCGGATCGAGCGCATAGTGCATGAACGGCGATCCGGCGGACGGCGAACCCGGCAAGGACGGCCCGGACTGCGGCGGTGGCTGCATACGTGCGGGAATTGGCGAAAGGGGAACAAGCTAAAGCTTAGCCGATTTCCCCGCCGAGGTCATTGCAAAACATGCGTGGCATTGTTATGGGCTTCAATACGGTCAATCGCGTGCGGCGTAGGCGGCATCGAGCTCCTGCCTGGCTTGCGCAACGTCGGCTTCAAGCTGCGCCACGCGGTCGAAATAACTGCCGCGCAGGCGCGTGTAGCCGTTGACATTGCCAACACGGTCGCCGCCGCGCACCTCGGAGCCCTGCGCCAGGCGCTTTTCGGCTTGCTGCAAATGTTTCAGCGCCGTGTCGATACGGGCATCGTCGGCCTGCTGTTTTTGCCGGCGCGCCCGGTAATCGGCATCTTCGTGCTTTTCCATTTCCAGCAGGGCGCGTCTGGCCGCATGCTGCCGCTCCGGGGGCAAGGTGGGGACCGAGATGGTTGAGACGGTCTGTCCTGCGTTTTCGGGCGGCTTTTCCTGGGAATACGTGACGGCGCCGTTCTTGTCGACCGACTTGTAAATTACGGTGTTTTGCGCACAGGCGCTGCCCGACGCCAGTGCGGCACATGCCAGGATAGTGAAGAGGGGTGCTCGCGAGATGCCCATGATTGCCTCGTCTGAACAACGCTATGCAAGCATCTTACTGTAGATCGGCTGGTTTGCGTTGTAACGGCGGGCAATGTTGCCCGCCGTTACAACGCCTGCCGCTTCAGTTGGCGGCCACCTTGCCCGATTCAAGGCCCTGCCAGCCGCCGCCCAGGGCCTTGACCAGGTAAACCGAAGTCAGCATTTGCTGGCCGTGGATCTGGGTCGCCTGGCGTTGGTTGGTCAGCAGCGTCTGCTGCGCCGTGATCACGTCGAGATAGGTATCGAGTCCGCCCGTATAGCGGTCGTTGGCCAGGTCGAAGGCCTTTTGCGAACTGCGCACGGCGGCCTCGGACTGGTTAGCAGCGCGTTGCAGCAAGGTTGCACCGGTGATGCCGTCCTGCACCTCCTGCATCGCGACCAGCACGCTTTGGCGGTAGGCCGCCACCGCGCCTTGATACGATTGCTCGGCGATCCGAACGTTGGCCGCGGTCTTGCCGGCATCGAAGAGCGTTTGCGTCAGCGAAGCGCCGAGCGACCAGACCAGGTTCGGTGCGCTGATGAGGCTGTGGAACTGGTTGTTGCTCCAGCCCACGCTGGGCTCCTGCGGCAACGGCTGTATCGTCAGGCTGGGGAAGTATGCTGCCCTGGCCACGCCGATATTGGCATTGGCTTGCGCCATGGCGCGTTCGGCGGCGGCGACGTCGGGGCGGCGCTGCAGTACGTCGGAGGGCACGCCGACCGGCATGGCCGGCGGGGCGAGATTGACTTGCGCCGCCTCGATGTGGAACAACGGCGCCGGCGTGCCCGTCATCACGGCCAGGGCATGCTCGTTTTGCGCGCGCTGGTTTTGCAGCAGCTCCAGCTGGGTCTTGGTCGAATCGAGCAAGGCTTGCTGCTGCGCCAGGTCCAGTCCCGATGCCAGGCCGAGATCGTGGCGCGAGCCGACGAATTCCAGCGCCTTCTCTTCCAGGCCGATCCCTTGCCGCACCACGTCGATTTCGGCATCGAGCTCGCGCAGGTTGAAATAATCGGCCGCCAATTGCGTCATCAGCAGAAGGCGCGTGTTCTCGAAATCGGCGCCGGCTTGCTGGTCGCCGGCCCGCGCAGCTTCCACGCCGCGCCGTATGCCGCCGAACAGATCGGCTTCATAGCTCACCGCGAAACCGAGGCCGTAGCCGGTTTTGGCCTGCAAGGGCCGCGGCGGCGCTTCCGAGCGCGAGGCGCCGGCCGATGCGTCGAGTTGCGGGAACAGCGGGCTTGACGCGACCGTCACGATCTGGTGCGCCTGTTCCAGGCGTGTGGCGGCTTGCTTCAGGCTTTGGTTTTGCGCGATGGCTTGCTGCTCCAGCTCGCTTAACTTGGCGTCATGGTACAACTCCCACCAATTGCCCTTCAGGGCGGCATCGTTGGGTTGGGCCGCCTTGAAGGGGATGTCGCCCTGCCAGGCAGCCGGCATATCGACATCGGGCTTCTTGTAGTCGGGGCCGACGGCGCAGCCGGTCAGCAGGGCCGCCATGCCGATCCATATCGTGCGGCGGGCCGGTTTCATGGCGTGGCCTTCTTCGGCGCTTCCCCGGTTTTGGAGGCGGCTGCCGATGGTTGCATTACGTAGACCGTGTCATTGTCGGCCAGCGAATCGGGCGGGTTCAGCACGATTGTGTCGCTTGCCTGCACCCCGCTCAGAAGTTCCAGCTTCTCGCCAAGGTCGTGGCCGATGGAGACGCGTTGCAGCTTGACGCGGCCCTCGCCGTCGAGCACGGCGACCTTGGTGCCCTCGGGGCGATACAGGATCACGTTGGACGGCACGATCAGCGCGGAAGACGCGCCGCTCACCGGCAATGCCACCTGGACGTAGGAACCGGCCAGCAGCTTGCCGTCCTTGTTCGGTAAGTCGACTTCCATCTGCAGGGTGCGCGTGGCGGCATCGATCGCACCGGCGGTGCGCGCCACGGTGCCCTCGAATGTCTGGCCGGCCAGTTCGGTTTGCGTGACCTTGACCTTGTCGCCGACCTTGATGCGCTGCGAGTACGATTGCGGCACGTAGACATAGACGCGCAAGGGATCGGTCTGCGACATGGTGAATAACGCGCGGCCCGAGGTGCTGCCGTTGGCCGCATCGACCAGGTCGCCGACTTCGACATTGCGGTGCGTGACCACGCCGTCGAACGGCGCGGTAACATTCTTGAATTGCTCAAGCTCGGACAGGCGCCTGACGTTCGCCTCGGCCGCAGCCAGGCTGGCCTGGGCTTGCGTGTAAGCGCTGGTGCGCTCGTTCAATTCCTGTTGCGTCACGGCGTCTTTCTTGCGCAAGGCTTCCCAGCGTTCCGCCGAGGTCTTGGCCAGATCGAGGCTTGAGGCGGCCTGATCGCGCGCCGCCTTGGCTTGCGCCAGCTGCTGATCCACTTCGGGCGTGTCGATCACGGCCAGCACCTGGCCCTTCTTGACCCTGGCGCCGATATCGGCGTTCCAGCGCAACACGTAGCCGGTGGAGCGCGCATAGATCGGCGACTCGATCATGCCCTGCAAGGTGCCGGGCAGGGTCAGGGCCGAGCCGTTTCCGTTTCCAGGCTTGGGTTGCGTGGTCAGCACATAGACCTTGCCTTCTTCTGCATTCGATTTCTCCAGCGCACGGGCGTGGGCGATGCGCAGGCCGATTTCGACGGCGGCGCCTGCCAGGAGCAGCACGATGACGGTGGCGCCGACGAGGCGCGCACGTTTCAGGATGGGGCCGCGATGCGGATGATGAACTTCGTGGCCCCGCTGTTCGGCATCGGCGTGCCTGCCCATGGAGGAATGGCGTTGCTCGGTCATGTCAAATACTCCCTTCAATGGCGGGCGATGATGGTGGTTGCCGGTGCCCGTGCCTGCGCGCCTTGCGGTGCTCGAGGTAGCGGTGCACGGCGGCAAATACGATGGGCACGAAGAACAAGGTGGACACGGTGGCGAACAGCAGGCCGCCGATCACGGCGCGGCCCAGCGGCGCATTTTGCTCGGCCCCTTCGCCCAGGCCCAATGCCATGGGGATCATGCCGATGATCATGGCCAGCGCCGTCATCAGCACGGGGCGGATGCGCGTGGCGCCGGCTTCCAGCGCAGCCGACAGGGGCGGCAAGCCCTCGTGCAGGCGCTGGCGCGCGAACGACACCATCAGGATACTGTTGGCCGTGGCCACGCCCATGGTCATGATGGCGCCGGTCAATGCGGGCACCGAGAGCGTGGTGCCGGAGAGGAACAGCATCCAGGCGATGCCGGCCAGGGCGGCGGGCAAGGCGGTGATGATGATGAAGGGGTCGACCCAGGATTGGAAGTTCACCACGATCAGGAGATAGACCAGCACGATCGCCCCGGCCAGGCCGACGCCCAGGCCGATGAAGGACGATTTCATGGTTTCCACCTGGCCGCGCACTTCGAGGCGCGAGCCTTTCGGCAGGTCCGCGCGCTCGTCGTCGACGATGTCGCGTATCTGCTGGGCCAGGCCGCCCAGGTCGCGCCCTTCCACGCTGACGTAGAGGTCGATCACGGGCTGGATGTTGTAGTGCGTCACCAACGCCTGCGTCTGCGCCGGTTTGACGCGGACCAGGTTGGACAGCACCTGGCTCGAGGGCACCGCAGCGCTGCCGGAAGCGGCTGCGGCGGTCGCCGCCGCCAGCGAGCCCGGCGGATTGACCGGCGTGCGCAGCAGAGCGTCAAGGTCGTCCACCTTGTATTGCGGCGTCTGCACGGCGATGTTGTAGACGATGCCATTGTTCGGATTGAGCCAGAATGCCGGCGCGGTCTGGAAGCTGCCGGAGAGCGATACCAGCACATCCTGCGCGACGTCGACCGGGTTCAGGCCGAGCTGTTTCATCTGTGTGCGGTCCATGTCGAGCGCAATGGTCGGTTCGTCGATGCGCTGGTGGATGTGCACGTCGACCGCGCCGGGCACCTGCTTGATCTTCTTCATCAGCTTGGCCGCGACGTCGTAGTTGGCCGTGAAGTTGTTGCCCACGACCTGGATGTCGAGCGCCGCCGGCATGCCGAAGTTCAGGATCTGCGTCACGATGTCGGCCGGTTGGAAAAAGAATTCCACGCCGGGGAAGCGCTTGGGCAATTCGGCGCGCAGCTTCTTGACGTATTCGGCGGTCGGCTTATGCTCGGGCTTGAGCGAAATCAGCACTTCGCCGTC
>DASVYZ010000706.1:0-4906 GCA_036391935.1 Burkholderiaceae bacterium
AAAATTACATTCTTTCCCGTCGACGCCTTTGTCAGGGACGGCTTTGAAGCCGCGCAACTTCTCCGCTCGCTATCGCATACGCGTCGTTCCCGCGAAAGCGGGAACCCACATGCCCTTGGATTCCCGCCTGCGCGGGAATGACGAAGGTACTGACGATCGATGTGCTGGCGGGTCCAGCAAGACAAGATTCGGTAGCGCCGGACGCAGTTCCGCTGTGACGACGCCAAAAAGTCAGGTGTCAAAACGGATAAAGAAGGACCGGCTGTCTGAGCCGCAGGCGAGTTTCCGGTCCTTCCCGTTTTGGCACCTGACTTTTTGGGAACCCCTCGAAGAGGGGCGGCGTTGCGCGGTCGCCTTTCTTTGCTTACTTTCTTTGGCGAAGCAAAGAAAGTGAGCGGCTGCCGGGCCGCCCCCGGCAAGGGAGGTAGCACATAGGCTACAAAAATCGCGTAGCGCCAACGAAACTTCGCGAAAGCTGCGGATAGGAAACGCGCACCTGATCGCGAAATCAGGCAAAGCCCCCCCTACTCCTTATATTCCCACCGCTTCCAAGCAGCCCTCACTGCATCCGGATACTGAGGCTGCCCCCGACTACCGTTATACCGCCCAAGAGCCAGGAACAAATCCCCCTTCTCCTGATCGATATACATCCGCAACACCGAGCAGCCATAGCGCAAATTGGTCTGCATATTGAACAGCTTCTCGGCGTCGCCATCGCCGATGATGCGCGTCCAGAACGGCATCACCTGCATGTAGCCGCGCGCGCCGGCAGTCGAAATCGCGTACTTGGAAAAGCCCGATTCCACCTGGATCAGGCCCAGCACCATCTGCGGGTCGAGCCCGGCGCGCTTGGCTTCATACCACAGGGTATCGAGGAATTCGCGCCGCGTCTGGGTGTCGGCGAGCGACTTCTTGAGCCGCTCGGACATCTCGCCGCGCCAATACAGGAACTTGATCTTTTGTTCGATTGAAGAGAATTGCGGCTTGGGCGGGCGTGGGTCGGTGATGGTGCGCGACAGGGCGATGCGCACCGAATCGGCCATCGCCTCTTCTTTCTGGTTGCCGGCCCTGGCCGGACCTGCAAGGATCAGGCCCAGGGCCAGCCCCCAGGCCAGGCAGGCAGCCCGACGCGGCATGGTCAAGCCAGCTTGGCCTTGACGAAGTCGAGGATGTCGCCTGCCGCCACCGTGGTCGCCTCGGTATCGCGTCGGCCCTGGTATTCGAGCTTGCCTTCCTTCAGGCCGCGCTCGCCGACCACCACGCGGTGCGGCACGCCGATCAACTCCCAGTCGGCGAACATCGCGCCAGGGCGTTCGCCGCGGTCGTCCAACACGGCGTCGATGCCTGCAGCCAGAAGGTCTTCCAGCAGCTTGTCGGCTGCCGCCTTGACCATCTCGCTGCGGTCATAGCCCATGGGGCAGATCACGACCTCGAACGGGGCGAGCGAAGCCGGCCAGATGATGCCTTTGTCGTCGAAGTTCTGCTCGATTGCCGCGCCCAGAATGCGCGTGATACCGATGCCGTAGCAGCCCATCTGCATCAGTTGCGGCTTGCCGCCTTCGTCGAGATAGGTGGCTTTCATGTCGGCCGAGTAGCGCGTGCCGAGCTGGAACACATGGCCGACTTCGATACCGCGCTGGATCGCCAGCACGCCCTTGCCATCCGGCGAAGCATCGCCGGCGACCACGTTGCGCAAGTCGGCCACCATGGGTTCGGGCAGGTCGCGGCCCCAGTTGGCGCCGGTGTAGTGATAGTCCGCCTCGTTGGCGCCGCAGATGAAGTCGCTCATGGCGGCCACAGTGCGGTCGGCCACGACCTTGACCGGCTTCTTCGTACCGATCGGGCCGAGATAGCCCGGCGGCGCGCCGAACCATTCGACGATTTCAGCTTCACTGGAGAAGCGATACGTGCCCAGGCCGGGAACCTTGGCGGCCTTGACCTCATTCAACTCATGATCGCCGCGCAAGAGCAAGAGCCAGACTTCGCGCTCGCCTCCCTCGTCCTTGGGGTCGACAGTCAGCACGATGGATTTGACGGTGCGCGTCAAGTCCACCTTGAGCAGCTCGGCCACGTGTTCGCACTTGGCCTTGCCCGGGGTTGCGGTCTTGGTCAGCGCTTCCGTGGCAGCGCCGCGTGGTGCAGCCGGCGCCACAGCTTCGGCCGCTTCCATATTGGCGGCGTAATCCGAATTCGGGCAATACACCAGCGCGTCCTCGCCGGTATCGGCGATGACGTGGAACTCGTGTGAACCGGAACCGCCGATGGCGCCATTGTCGGCTGCGACGGCGCGGAATTGCAGGCCGAAACGGTCGAAGATGCGCACGTAGGCGTCATACATGATGCGGTAGGATTCCTGCATTCCGGCCAGGTCGCGGTCGAAGGAATAGGCATCCTTCATGGTGAATTCGCGGCCGCGCATCAAGCCGAAACGCGGACGGCGTTCGTCGCGGAACTTGGTCTGGATATGGTAGAAGTTGATCGGCAGCTGACGGTAGGACTTGATGTCGTTGCGCACCACGTCGGTAATCACTTCTTCCGAGGTCGGCTGGATGATGAAATCGCGCCCGTGGCGGTCCTTCACGCGCATCAGTTCCGGCCCCATCTTGTCCCAGCGGCCGGTTTCCTGCCACAGCTCGGCCGGTTGTACCACGGGCATCAAGAGTTCAACGGCGCCGGCACGGTTCATTTCCTCCCTGACAATGGCTTCGACCTTGCGGATGACGCGCAAGCCCATCGGCATATAGGTATAGATGCCCGAGCCGAGCCGCTTGATCATCCCCGCCCTGAGCATGAGCTTGTGGCTGACGATTTCGGCGTCGGAAGGGGCTTCCTTGAGGGTCGAAATAAAAAAGCGGGAGGCGCGCATATCGATGAATTCTTTTTAAAAAGAGAGGGTTATAATCAACTTAATTTTAAAGGATTAGCTGGCTGATGCGCCCATTCTTTGCACAAATGATGACGGATCCCCGGTTTGCGCCGCTTCAGATGCCGCCGCCGGTGCACACTTCCGCACCCAAATGCCGCCCACGCCACCAGCGAGTCGGGTTTGGCTCGGGAGCCGTCTAGTTCGAGTGGAAGGACGCTCGGCCGCAGAAAGTTTTGAGGTGCGACATGCTGGATCGTGAAGGCTTCCGCCCGAACGTCGGCATTATTTTGCTCAATACCCGTAACGAGGTATGGTGGGGCAAGCGCGTGCGCGAGCATTCCTGGCAGTTTCCGCAGGGCGGCATCAAGTACGGCGAAACCCCCGAGCAAGCCATGTTCCGGGAACTGGAGGAAGAAATCGGGCTGCGCGCAGAGCACGTGAAAATCATCGGCCGTACGCGCGACTGGCTGCGCTACGAAGTGCCGGACCGTTTCATCAAGCGTGAGATTCGCGGCCACTATCGCGGCCAGAAGCAGATCTGGTTCCTGTTGCGCATGGTGGGTCGCGACTGCGATGTCAACCTGCGTATCACCGACCACCCCGAATTCGACGCCTGGCGCTGGCATGACTATTGGGTGCCGCTCGACGTGGTGATCGAATTCAAGCGTGAAGTCTATCAGCGCGCACTACAGGAACTCTCGCGTTACCTGAACCGCCCGTCACACTACGGCCAGAAGCGCAATAGCCCACGCCCGGCGGCGCCCTGCGCCGAAGCCAGGACGGAGCCGGAAGCACCGTGCGCCCAAACCGCGCCTTCTGGCGAAGAATCGAAACAGGAGTAAGACTGCATGATCACTATCCGTATGACGCGCCTTGCCGGTGCGGCAGCCCTGCTGTGTGCCATCGCCCTGCCTTGCGCCGCAGCCGATGACGAGGATCCATTTGTGGAAGCCGGCTGGCAGACGCCGGATGCCCCCAAAGATGCCGATCTGCTGCGTTTCTATACCGGCCTCACGGGCTTGAAGTTCTCTATCGACGCCAAATCGCTGACGGTGGGCAAGGATGGCGTGGCACGCTATACGATGGTGGCAGTCAGCCCCGGCGGCGCAAAGAATGTGAGCTACGAAGGCTTGCGCTGCGCCACGATGGAACACAAGCTGTATGCCGTCGGCAACGCGGATGGCAGTTGGACCAAGGCACGCGACCCGCAATGGCTGCCACTCGTCGTGAAAGGCCCTACCGTGCAGCACGCCACCCTGGCCAAGGAATACATCTGTAAGGATAGCCAGATGCCGGGCAAGCCCGATGCCATCGTCAACGATATGCGTTATCGCCGCACGCCGTTCAGTCCGCAGAGTTGAGCGCCCCTGAGCCACCTGTAGGGCGTGCTTTGCCGCCCTACAACAGGACCATATTGTCGCGGTGAATCAATTCCGGCTCTTCAACGAATCCGAGTATCGCCGCGATCTCGGACGAAGGCTTACGCATGATGCGGCGCGCCTCTGAACTGGCATAGTTGGTAATCCCGCGCGCGATCGCACGGCCTGCTTCATCGGTGCAGGTAATGACGTCGCCGCGGCCGAATTCCCCTGCCACCGCCACCACGCCGATGGGCAAAAGCGACTTGCCTTCAGTCGTCAATTTCTGCACCGCGCCGGCATCAAGCGTAACGTTCCCTGCGGTCTGCAAATGATCCGCCATCCATTGCTTGCGCGCCGTCAAGTGGCCCGTTTGCGCCGTTAGTTGCGTACCGATCGCTTCGCCATGCGCCAGGCGCACCAGGGCCTGGTCTTCGCGGCCCCAGGCGATCACGGTATGCGCACCCGAAGCAGCAGCGCGCTTGGCGGCAAGAATCTTGGTCAGCATGCCGCCGCGCCCGATCGCGCTGCCGGCGCCGCCGGCCATGGCTTCGAGTTCCGGATCGCCGGCGCGCGCTTCATGGACGAATTCGGCAGCCGGATCGCGCCGCGGATCGGCCGTGTAGAGGCCGCGCTGGTCGGTCAGGATGATCAGCGCATCGCCTTCGATCAGGTTGGTGAC
>DASVYZ010000707.1:0-3662 GCA_036391935.1 Burkholderiaceae bacterium
CGCTCAACGCCGCCGTGGAAGCGGCGCGCGCAGGAGAACAGGGCCGCGGCTTTGCCGTGGTGGCAAGCGAGGTGCGCAAGCTGGCCCAGCGTTCGGCCATGGCGGCCAAGGAAATCAAGGCCCTGATCGAGGAATCGGGCACGCGCATCCAAGCGGGCAATGCCCTGGTCGGGGAAGCATCGCAAACCATGACCGACATCGTCGGCGCGGTGCGGCGCGTTTCAGCCATCATCGACGAAATCACCATCGCCAGCCGCGAGCAAAGCATAGGCATCGCCCAGGTCAACCGGGCGATTTCCGAGATGGACGACGCGACACAGCAAAATGCGGCAATGGTGGAACAGGCGGCAGCGGTCGCCGCCAGCCTCGACGAGCAAGCCGAGCAGCTCGGGTTCGCTGTCGGGATATTCAAGCTTGGCGAGCCCGCTTCCGCATCGGGCAAGACACCGATGGCCGGACGGGCGGCCGTGCATGCGCCGCATGCCGATAGATCCACGTCGCGGCTCAAATTGTTGCCTCACCCAGGCAAAGCGGCAGCTTCCGGCATCGCTTGATGTTGTGCGTCAGGGCGCGGAGAACATGCGGAAGCGCCCACCACCCTCCCGCTTGGCATCGTACATCGCCTCGTCCGAACGCGCGGTCAGGCCGTCACCGTCGCTCGCGTCACGAGGGAAGAAGGCCACACCGACACTGACGCGTATGCGCAATTCCCTGCCCTTGATGAGAAAAGGCGCGGCCACGGCATCGACCAGTTTTTTCGCCAGCACAGGAGCGGTATCGGCGCCGCGCAATTCCGGCAACAGGATGGCGAACTCATCGCCGCCCAGGCGTGCCACGGTATCGGACTTGCGCACGGCAGCCGTCAAGCGCTGCGCGACGGCCTGCAGCAAAGCATCACCCGCTTCATGTCCATGCAGATCGTTGATCGCCTTGAAGCCGTCGAGATCGAGGAAGAACATGGCAACCTCTTCCCCCTCGCGTTTTGCATAAGACAAGGCCTGGCGCTGCAAATCGACAAAGAAGACGCGATTGGGAAGCCCGGTCAAATGATCGTGATAGGCCAGGTAATGCTCGCGGTCCTGCTCTGCATGCAAGGCGGCGACTTCCTGCTGGATGGAAAGGAAATGCGTGATGGCGCCATCGTCTTCGGCAACCGGGCTGATGACTTGATCGACGACGTAATAGCCGCCGCCCTTGCGCCGGTTCGTGATCCTGCCGCGCCATGCACTGCCGGCCAGGATGGTGCGCCAGAGTTCGGCATAGAACAAGGCGCTTTGCATGTCCGACTTGACCAGTGACGGCGTGGCGCCAAGCACTTCCTCGAGCACGTAGCCGCTCAAGGTGCAATAGGCCTCATTGGCCCAGACGATGCGACCATTGCGCTCGGCGACGAACATCGCATTGGACGACTGCCGGCAGGCGCGCGCCAGCACGTCGCTGGAAAAAGCGCCGCTGTCACCGCTTCCTGACCTGGATTCCGACATACCGCACCGCCGCATCACGTTATACATCAAAGCCGGGCACACCACCGTAGGTTGGCTGCGCATCGGCAGCCTGCCGGCTCAGTCTAGAGCCGCGGCGGCACGCGGGGGTTGACACAAATCAATCGGCTTTCGGATGGCCGGCAAATTGCTTCGCGCCCGAGGGGAGCGCCAGCGCCTCAGCGCCTTTGCAATTTGCGCTTCAAGGCGCGCAAATTGCGCACCAGCACCGGAGGCAACCATTCGCTGTAGCGGAAGTGCGACTTCCATTGCCATGTGCGCGCCGCCGCCTGGATGGCGGGCTCGTCGTGAGGACGCGCCTGGAACCGTGTCGTGTAGGTCGGCACTTCGGAATAAATCGACTGCGAACCCGTGTAATAGTAGGTCGCAATCGACTTCCTGGTCACGCCATCGGGCACGTTCAAGGGATCCGGGTGTCCGTGATAGGAATCGAGGTCGGTGTTGAAGATCACGCAGCGATTGAATAGCGGCTGGATGCTCCGCTCGAGCTTTTGCATGGACTTGTCCCAGATTTCCAGGCAGCCGCCGTACTCCTCCTGCCAATCCCGGTTGAGGTAAATCAGCAGGTTCAAGCGGCGGCGCAAATGCAGGCGGCTGTTGACCATGAAATCGGCGTGAATCCCGAGCTTGCCGCCTTGGGAAATTTCATGAAAGCCGCCGCCTTCGAAATAGGGGTCGGATATCAAGCCCTGTATGGTCGTCAGCCCTTCGAGAAATTGCAGGAACGGCGCCGAATTGAAGAAGTTGAACACGTTGACGACGAACTCATTGCATTCGGCAGGCTGGATCTGGCGCTTGTTGTGCTGGAACATGCCGTCCGAATAGACCACGTCGCTGGCGTCGGCCCGGTTCGCGGCCGGAAAATTTGCCAGGACTTTTTCGGCAAGCGCCGCCGGCAGGAAATTGTCGATGACGATGTGCGGAAAGGGCTCGGCAAAACAGTAGGTACCGGACAACTCTTCGCCCCATTCGCGCGCCTTGTTCGGATCGAGAACCAGCCCGTGCCCGAACTCGACGGGAAGCGTCGCGTCGATAATCTCCTTGCCTGCATCTTGCACTGCATCTGTCATGGCCGGGGCTTTCGGAGAGCGCTAACGCTTGCCGCCCAACAGCGCCGCGACCTTGCCCTTGGCCGGCTTGATCGAAGACGATTTCGCGGCAGGCGCGGGAGATTCGGCAATCGTCGCCGTCGAGGAAGGCTCATACGGCTTGAGGAACCAGGGATCGACCTTTTCCCTGCGCGGCGCGGGTGCGCTTCGCTCGCTGCGGTCACCATGATCGCCGCGCCCGCCGCGGCGGGCGTCGTCACGGCGGTGCCGTTCGCCATATTCACGCACCGCCGGCTCGAAGCCTTCGATGCTCTTGGGCGTGAATTTTTGCTTGATCAGTTTTTCGATATCGACCAGCAACCGCTCATCCTTGTCGGAATAGAGCGAGATAGCGTCGCCCGACGCGCCGGCGCGGCCGGTACGGCCGATGCGGTGCACATAGTCTTCGGCGTTATAGGGCAGGTCGTAATTGATCACGCAAGGCAGTTCGGCGATGTCCAAACCGCGCGCGGCCACGTCGGTGGCCACCAATACATCTATCGTCCCGCCCTTGAACGCATCCAATGCCGCCATGCGCTCGGCCTGCGACTTGTCGCCATGGATCGCGGACGCCTTGATGCCTTCCTGCTCGAGCACGCGCGCCAGGCGCGAAGCGCCGATCTTGGTGTTGGAAAACACCAGCACCTGCTTGGTGCCGTGCCGGCGCAGCAGGTGCACCACGGCGTCGCGCTTGTCGTCTTCCTTGACCTTGTACATCATCTGGGTCACCTTGTCGGCCGTGGCATTGCTGCGCGCGACTTCGATGGTGGCCGGGTTGGTCAGGAAGCTGCCGGCCAGCTTCTTGATCTCGGGCGAGAACGTCGCCGAGAACATCAGGTTCTGCCGCTTCTTGGGCAAGAGGTTGATGATGCGCTGCAAGTCAGGCAGGAAGCCCATGTCGAGCATGCGGTCGGCTTCGTCCATCACGAATATCTGGGTCTGCCCCAGGTTCAGCGTCTTCTGCTGCACGTGGTCGAGCAGGCGGCCCGGCGTGGCGATGACGATTTCGACGCCGGAACGCAAGGCGGCCGTCTGCGGCGCCATGTCGACCCCGCCGAACACTACGGTCGAG
>DASVYZ010000708.1:0-5625 GCA_036391935.1 Burkholderiaceae bacterium
CCAAGGCCATGGGCGAAGGCAACCACGTCGATGTCACCTCATACAACCGCAAGGTGTTGTTGACCGGGGAAGCGCACGACGAGCAGGCGAAGCAGTTGGCGGAACAGGAAGTGCGCCAGGTGACCGGCGTGCAGGACGTGATGAACGAGCTTGAAATCGGCTTCACCTCCAGCCTCAGCTCGCGTTCGAACGATGCCTACATCACCACCAAGGTTCGGGCTGCGCTGGTGGGCGAGCGTAACCTCAATTCCAACGCCATCGAAATCAATACCGAGCGCGGCAACGTCTACCTGCTCGGCATCGTCACGCCGACAGAAGGCCAGATCGCGGCCCAGCTTGCTTCCAATGTGAGCGGCGTGCAACGTGTGGTCAAGATGTTCGAATACATCTCGGACGATCAATTGAAGCAGATGAATGCCCTGCAGGGGCAGCGTAACTGATAAGCGTTGATCTTCGATAGGTTGCGCCAATCCACAAAGCCATCAAGAACGCCGGCTGGTCCGGCGTTCTTTATTGCGTCCTACCGCTGTCCCATCGGCGTATCACCAAACAAATCCTTGAGCCCGCGCGGTTGCGAACGCCAGTATTGCGGCGGCACCTTGACTTGTGCGCCCAGCTTGGCTGCCGCGTGCCAGGGCCAGTGCGGGTCGTACAGCATGCCGCGCGCCAGCGCCACCATGTCGGCTTGGCCGGCTTGCAGGATGGCTTCGGCATGCTCGGCTTCGGTGATCAGGCCGACCGCGATCACGGGGACCTTGACCGCTTGACGTATGCGTTCGGCGAAGGGCACCTGGTAGCCCGGCTCCAGGATGATCTTTTGCTGCGGCGAGATGCCGCCTGAAGAGACATGGATGAAGGCGCAGCCGCGCTGTTCCAGTTCTTGCGCATAGATCACGCTCTGCTCGACATCCCAGCCGCCCTCGACCCAGTCCGAGGCCGACAGGCGCACGCCGAGCGGTTTGTGCGCAGGATACGCTGCGCGCATCGCCTCGAACACTTCGAGCGGGAAACGCATGCGGTTTTCCAGCGAGCCGCCATAGGCATCCTCGCGTTTGTTGGCGATCGGCGAAAGGAATTCATGCAACAGGTAACCGTGCGCCGAGTGGACCTCGATCGCATCGATGCCGATGCGGTGCGCACGCAGGGCGGCGTCGGCAAAGGCTTGCCGTATGCGTGCGAGGCCAGCCGCGTCGAGCGCCTGCGGCGGCGCTTCATGGGCGCTATGCGGCACCGCCGAAGGCGCCCAGGTGCGCCAGCCGCCTTGTTCGGGCGGGATCAATTGTCCGCCTTCCCAGGGAATATGGCTCGAAGCCTTGCGCCCGGCATGCGCGAGCTGGATCGCAAACGGCATGTCGGAATAAGCGCGTATCTTGCGTAAAACCTCGTTCAGTGCGTGTTCATTCGCGTCGGAATACAATCCAAGGTCACCGGGCGAAATGCGGCCGTCCGCTTCCACGGCGGTGGCTTCGATGAACAGGATGCCGGCGCCCGACAGTGCCAGGCTGCCAAGATGGATCTGATGCCAGTCGCTGGCGCTGCCGTCCTTGGCTGAGTATTGGCACATGGGCGCGATGGCAATGCGGTTGGCCAGGTTCAACTGGCCCAACGCGATGGGGGAGAATAGTCTGCTCATGATGGATGCCGGGAAAAATCAGGCAATTATCCTAGCAGGGTCGGCAAAACCTTGCTCGGAGGCTAATATTTGGGGCACTTGACATGTAGTTCTAGTTGGAACTAAACTGGTTCCTGTTAGAACCAGTTGGCTTTTCTTTATCGTTTATTGGACCAGTAGTTGATGGCTGCAAAACCGCCGTTTTTCACTGTCGTGCGTAATCTTGTCCGTTGCTATCAGGCTTTCGAGATGTTTTCGGCGGCCCATATCCGCGAACTCGATCTCACGCCTTCGCAATTCGACATCATTGCCACCTTGGGCAATACCAAGGGCATGACCTCGAAATGCCTCGGCGAAAAGACCTTGATCACCAAGGGGACGCTGACCGGGGTGGTCGATCGCTTGATCGTGAAAGGCCTGGTGCGGCGCGTGCAATGCGAATACGACGGACGCAGCCAGATCGTCCAATTGACGCCGGAAGGAGAAGCCATGTTCGACAAAGTGTTCCCGGAACATGGCGCCTACATGAGCCAGGCCTTTGCCGACTTCACGGAAGACGATTATGCGCAAACCGAAACCGTCCTGTGCCGCCTGCATCGGGCCTTTTCGGAACGCATGAAGAAGCCGTGACACTGGGGATCGCATGTTTGAACGGCCGTGTTTTCGCTCGGCCAAGGTAGCTTGATTGAATCGCAAAGACCCTTACTTCAATAGGAATCCGACATGAAAAAATTCATCGCCCTCGCTCTGGCAGCATCGTTCTCCACCGCCGCTCTGGCCGCTCCCGAGACCTTCAACATCGACCCCAGCCACACGCTGCCGCGTTTCGAATACAACCACATGGGCTTTTCCGAGCAGTTGAGCCGCTTCGACAAGGTCAGCGGCACCGTGACGCTGGACCGCGCCGCCAAGACCGGCTCGGTCGACGTGACGATCGATGCCAAGTCGGTCGACACCGGCTCGTCGCAATTCAACGAACACATCCAGGGCAAGGATTTCCTCAATACCGCCGAATTCCCGACCATCACCTACAAGTCGACCGCCATCAAGTTCAACGGCGACGCCGTCGCGTCGGTCGAAGGCAACCTGACCGTCAAGGGTGTGACCAAGCCCGTGACCCTGACGGTGCAATCGTTCAAGTGCATGCCGCACCCGATGCTGAAGAAGGAAGCTTGCGGCGCCACGGCAACGGCGACGATCAAGCGTTCCGATTTCGGCGCCGGCATGTATGCGCCGCTGGTTGGCGATGAAGTCACCCTGACCCTGCCGATCGAAGCGATCAAGTCCTAACGACACTGACTAAGCCGCTGCGCAGGCTGAGTCAGCGTCTGCGATGCTCGCCGTACCTCCGTACGGCTGCGCTTCTCGACGCCAACTCGACCTGCTCGCTACGCTTCTTCAGCGTTGTTGGCGGTCCGAGTGTTACCAACAAAAAAGCTGCTGGTCGCTTTGCGACTTCGCGGCTTTTCTTTTTTTTAGTTGTTGTTACAGCTTGAATGTCGGCAGCTTCTTCGGCACCGCCACATTCTTCAGGGTCACATACTGCGGCAAGCCATTGACGTACTTCGGATAGTCCTCGCCCTGGATCAGCGGCGTCAGGTAGCGCTTGCACTTCTCGGTGATGCCGTAGCCATCCTTGCTGATGAACGAAGCCGGCATGAATTTCTCCACGTTGGCCACGTCCTTCAGGTCGGCCACGCCGATCTTGTACTTGTAGGGCACGTCGGACAGCCGGTCGATGGTCGGCATCACGGCGTTTTTGCCCTTCAAGGCCAATTGCACTGCGGCCTTGCCCAGTTCGTAGGCTTGCTTGACGTCGGTCTTCGAGGCCACGTGGCGCGCAGCGCGCTGCAGGTAGTCGGCCACGGCCCAGTGGAACTTGTGGCCGAGCGCATCCTTGATCATGTTGGCCACCACGGGGGCGGCGCCGCCCAGTTGCGCATGGCCGAAGGCGTCGCGCGTGCCTTGTTCGGCGAGGAACTTGCCGTCGGGGTAGTGGCAGCCTTCCGACACCACCACGGTGCAATAACCGTGCTTCTTGACGTTGGCATCGACCTTGGCGAGGAATTTCTTCTGGTCGAACGGCACTTCGGGGAACAGGATCACGACGGGAATGTCGTGGTCGACCAGCAAGCCGCCGGCCGCGGCGATCCAGCCGGCGTGGCGGCCCATGACTTCGATGACGAAGATCTTGGTCGAGGTCTTGGCCATCGATTTGACGTCGAACGAGGCTTCCAGCGTCGAGACGGCGATGTATTTCGCGACCGAGCCGAAGCCGGGGCAGCAATCGGTGATGGGCAGGTCGTTGTCCACGGTCTTGGGCACGTGGATCGCTTGCACCGGATAGCCCAGGGTTTCGGACAATTGCGAGACCTTGAAGCAGGTGTCGGCCGAATCGCCGCCGCCGTTGTAAAAGAAATAGCCGATATTGTGCGCCTTGAACACTTCAATCAGGCGTTCGTATTCGCGCTTGTTGGCTTCCAGGCTTTTGAGCTTGTAGCGGCAAGAGCCGAACGCGCCCGAAGGTGTCGAGCGCAGGCCGGCGATGGCGGCGGCGCTCTCCTTGCTGGTGTCGATCAAGTCTTCGGTCAGCGCGCCGATGATGCCGTTGCGCCCGGCGTAGACCTTGCCGATCTTGTCCTTGTGGGCGCGCGCGGTTTCGATCACGCCGCAGGCCGAGGCGTTGATGACGGCGGTGACGCCGCCCGATTGGGCGTAAAAGGCATTCTTCTTGGGCATGCTGGCTCCTTGGATCGATAGGGGGATTGGTCGAAACGGCGTTAGCCGCGATTGTCGCATGAGGTGCTGCCGCTTGCGCAAAAATTGCCGATTCAGGAGTGCAAATTTGATACCAGTCCGGTTACCATACCGCAAAGAAACATTACGAACGCCAAAGGAATACGAATCATGAAGGGCTTCCGCGCCGCTTCCGGCTTCGCCCTGCTGCTCTACGCCACGCAAGCGATGGCCACGCCGCACCTGCGCTGCGAGGTGGTCTATGCCGGCAGCAGCCATATCGTCGAAGCCGCACCCGGGACGGCCCCTTACACCACGAAATCGGTCGACATCGACGGCCGTTTCCGCTTCAAGGCCATCATGCTGGGCGCCGGCGAGCGGCTCGATGCCGTCAAGCTGTATGCCTACTACCAGGCGCGGCGCCAGGACGTCCTGATCCAGGAAGTGAAATACCTGCCGCCCTTCACCTATTCCGCCGAGTCCGACGCATTGACGGGACGCCAGTACCTCTATGCGGGACCGCTTGAGCGCGAATTGCAATACGGCTGCACCTTGACCGATACCAAACAATGAAACGACTGCTGCTTGCCTTGACTTGCCTCTTGCCGTTCGCGGTACCGGCCGAGCCGGTCAGCCTGGTATTTGCCGGCGACATCGTGCTGGTCGGCCAGCCGGGAAAATTGATCGCCGAGGGGCATGACCCGTTCGAGGAAGTGGCAGATACACTGCGCGCTGATATCCGCGTCGCCAATCTCGAATGCGTGGTGGCGACATCGGGGGAGGCGGAAGACAAGATATTCACCTTCCGTGCCGACCCGCATACGCTGCCGCTGCTGAAGCGCCATTTCGATGCGGTGTCGATCGCCAACAACCATTCCGGCGACTACGGCCGCCCGGCCTTTGCCGAAATGCTCGGCTTGCTCGACCATGCCGGCATCGCGCATTTCGGCGGCGGGTACAACCTGTCTGAAGCGCATGCGCCCCTGATCGTCGAACGCAAGGGCTTGCGCATTGCGCTATTGGGCTACAACGAATTCATGCCGCGCAGTTTTGAAGCCGATGCCGATGCGCCGGGCACGGCCTGGAGCGAAGACGAGCAAGTCGCGGCCGACATCCGCCGCGCACGCGGCGAATACCATGCCGATCTCGTGGTCCCCATCATGCACTGGGGCTGGGAAAATGAGCGCGTGGCCAATTCGCGGCAAAGGCAGCTGGCGCACTTGATGATCGATGCCGGTGCCGATGCGGTGATCGGCGGCCATCCGCATGTGACGCAG
>DASVYZ010000709.1:0-4598 GCA_036391935.1 Burkholderiaceae bacterium
TTCTGCCTTGACGGGTTCTGCCTTGACGGGTTCCGCCTTGACGGGTTCTGCCTTGACGGGTTCCGCCTTGACGGGTTCTGCCTTGACCGGCTCTACTTTGGCCGGCTGTACTTTGGCCGGCTCCAACCTGGTGAGATCCGCCTTGAGCGGCTCTCCCTTGACGGGTTTCGCCTGGCTGGGCTCGACCTTGACCGGCTCTTCCCTCGCAGGATCCAGGATGGTCGGCGCAAATTGCGGCAGCCCGTTCTCCGGCTGCGCCTCCCGCTGCAATACCGACTGTGCCGCCTCGGAAACAGTGATTGGCGGCGCCTCCATGGTTTCGACTATTTGCTGCGCGGGTTCGGGCTCGGGAATTCTGATCAAGCCCTTGTCGAGCAGCATTTGCAAGGCGCCGGGCGTCACGCCGGCGGCATCCATGAGGCGCTCGAGTTCGTCCAACGACTTGACGCCATCGACCAAAAGTAGCGCGGTACGGATGCGCGGCGCCAAGCCCAGGGCGCGTGCGCGTATCTCCTGAGTACCTTCCTTCGTCTTGACGGGAACGACCTTGCGTCCCATTGCAGCCCCTACTCTAGTCCGGATTCAATTGCGACAATCTTGTGACGAGCCTGGCATGCGGCCCGTGTGCAGTATAGCGGCACGGCAGGGCTCCGGCTTGAATCGATTTTGCCACGCCTCAGCCTGTCCAATCCAGCCTGCACCCTATGCTGCATTGCGCTATTATCAATCGAAATCTTCTTTCTGTCAGGCAGGAATATGCCCCCGCATAAAATCGCAGTCATCGCCGGCGACGGCATCGGCAAAGAAGTCATGCCTGAAGGCTTACGGGTATTGAAAAAAGCCGCAGCGGCTTTCGATATCGCGCTCGAGTTGCACGACATTTCCTGGGCCAATTGCGATTATTACCTCGAACATGGGCGCATGATGCCCGAAGACTGGTTCACGCAGCTGGAAAAGTTCGATGCCATCTACTTCGGCGCCGCCGGCTGGCCCGCCAACGTGCCGGATCATATCTCGCTCTGGGGCTCGCTGCTCAAGTTCCGCCGAGAATTCGACCAATACGTGAACCTGCGTCCGGTGCGATTGATGCCCGGCGTGCCCTGCCCGCTGGCCGGCCGCAAGCCGGGCGACATCGATTTCTTCGTCGTGCGCGAAAACACCGAGGGGGAGTATTCGAGCGTGGGGGGACGCATCTTCGAGGGTACCGAACGCGAGACCGTGCTGCAGGAGGCCGTATTCACGCGCAAAGGCGTCGACCGCATCCTGAAATACGCCTTCGAACTGGCGCAAAGCCGCCCGGCCAAACACCTGACTTCGGCCACCAAGTCGAACGGCATCTCGATTTCCATGCCTTACTGGGACGAACGCGTCGCGGCCATGGCGCCGCACTACCCCGAAGTGCGCTGGGACAAGTACCACATCGATATCCTGGCCGCGCATTTCGTGCTGCACCCGGAGCGGTTCGACGTGGTGGTGGCATCGAACCTGTTCGGCGATATCCTGTCCGACCTGGGGCCGGCCTGCGCCGGCACCATCGGTATTGCGCCTTCGGCCAATCTCAATCCCGAGCGGCGCTTCCCATCCTTGTTCGAACCGGTGCACGGCTCGGCGCCGGATATCTATGGCAAGAATATCGCCAATCCCGTGGCCATGATCTGGTCCGGCGCGATGATGCTCGACTTTCTCGGCCGCGGCGATGTGCGCCATCGTGAAGCCCATGATGCCATCGTGCGGGCGATCGAACACGTGCTCGTGACAGGACCGCACACCCCGGACCTGGGCGGGGCCGCCTCGACCGATGCGATGGGAAAGGCGATCGCCGAAGCCTTGCAGTGACGAAAGCGTGTGAATTTTTACCGCGCCACGCCATGCACCGGCCCCGCATGTCTGATAGACTGAATCTTAACTCACCGGAAAACCTCGCCCATGATACGTTCTGCGAGCGCCGCAGACGCTTCCGCGCTGTGTGCGATCTATAACCACTACGTCAAGACTTCGACGATCACCTTCGAAGACGTGCCGGTCTGCGCGGATGAAATGGCGCGCCGCATCAGCGAGGTGATCGGCCATCTGCCCTGGCTGGTCTATGAACAGGATGGCCAAATTCTGGGCTACGCCTATGCAACCAAGTGGCGGGCGCGCGCTGCCTACAAGCATACCGTCGAGTGCAGCGTCTACGTCTCTCACAAGCATAACCGCAGCGGCATCGGCTCAAAACTTTACGGCGCGCTGTTTCCGCAATTGCGCGAGCGCGGCATCCATGCCGTGATCGCCGGCATTGCCCTGCCCAACGAAGCCAGCGTCGCCATCCACGAATTGTGCGGCTTCAAGAAGATCGCTCACTTCAGCGAGGTCGGGCGCAAGTTCGACCGCTGGATCGACGTCGGCAATTGGCAGCTCATGCTGTAAAAGCGGAGCCGATGAAACTGTCCAACGCCATCCTCCCGCTTGTCATCGGCCTCGCTGCGAACCCGGCATGGGCCGGCCCGGCGCTCGATTGCAGCGCCGACTGGCGCCATCCGGTGGAGCAGCACGTGGAGATGCGCGGCATGTCGCTTTCGCTGGAAGAATTCGCCAACGACGAACGGCATTTTTCGATCCGCCGATCGGACCACTTGCTCGACATCTATTTCCTGCAGCAAGCACTGCTGATCAAGGGGCCGAACTCCAGCGAAATCGAGCACTATACGGAGGATGAGCTGAACTGGTTCCCGATGGTGCTGGCGATTCCGAATTCGGTGCTCTTCTCGATGTCGCCCAAGGGACCATGCTCGGTCAAGGGCAAGACGCAGTTTTCCCAAGCGCTCGACGGCAATGTCGGCTTCGGCCCGCACAAGTTGACTTTTGCGGAAGGCGCCATCGAACCGAGCGGACCGGGCATGCTGGCCTACCGCTTTGCCGCTACGGTGTCACCCCCCTTGGACGGCTTCAACTCCATCGAATACAGCGGGCAGTTGCGCTTCGCCCCGAAAAGCAAGCCTCTGGCGGCCTCGACCAGGCTGACCGGCTATACCTTGATCAGCCCCGACCATCCGATGCCGGTGGTGGGCGATGCCAGCCTGCGCCTATCCACGGTAGGCGAATTGCGCGCCTTGCTGGCGCAACGCGAGCCCATGGACGAGGACGGCGGGCCGGGCGCCGGGCCGCATTTTTAACTGCGGCGTGGTTGATTAATCGGCTGCGGCAATTTGCCGCAGTAGGCGATCGCGCGGCTCGCTATAATCTCCGGCAGCCATGCCATTTTCCATCAATCTCGATAACTTTCCGCAAAACGCGGCACTGCGTACCGTGCTGCTGATGCGCATCGCGGTGCTGGCTTGCCTGATGCTGGTGCTGGCGCTCGCCGTGATTTTTCTCGGCATACCTGTGCCGCTCGAACCAATCGCCACCATATTCGGCGGCCTAGCCGTATTCAATGTCTGGTTCTCGCGCCAGGCGCAACTGGGCGACGCGCACTTGGAGCGTCAAATATTCATCCAATTGCTGGCCGACATCACGGCGCTCTCGTGGATGCTCTACTGCACTGGCGGGGCGACCAATCCTTTCGTCTCCTTTTACCTGCCTGCATTGGCAATGGCTGCTGCCATGCTGCGCTGGCAGCTTGCCCTGCTGCTGGCAGCCCTGGCGGTGGCCGCCTATTCCTTACTGACCTCGTATTACATGCCGCTGCATCTGGGCAATCCGGAGCGCGCCATCAGCTATCATCTGGCCGGTATGTGGCTCAATTTCGTGGTCTCCGCGCTCTTGATCACCTGGTTCGTGGCGCGTCTGTCGCACAGCGTGCGCCAGCGCGATGCGCAACTGGCCCAGGCTCGCCTGCAGCAATCGCAGGGCGACCGCGCCCTGGCGCTCGGGATACAAGCCGCCAACGCGGCACATGAGCTCGGCACGCCCTTGTCCACCATCGCCATCATCACCGCCGAATTGCGCCATGAAGTGGATGCCCTGCCGCAATTCCTGCAGGAAGAATTGGCCGTCATCGACGAACAACTCGGCTTGTGCAAGGCGGCGTTGGAGCGCATGGGGCGCAGCTCTTCCGCGCCGCAAGAAGGCACGACGATAGCACAATGGCTGGAACAATTCATAACGCAATGGCGCTTGCGCTACCCGGGCACGCGCGTCGTCTGCGACATCGCGCCGCGCGATCTTGCGGTACGACAGCATGAAGCACTGGCGCAAATCCTCACCACCCTGCTCGACAACGCGGCGCAGGCCGTAGCTGCGAACGATGCGGCAATCCATGTGTCCCTGCAAGCCGGTGCACAAGGAACATGCGTCGCGGTACGCGACGGCGGACCCGGTATCGCGCCGACGATGCTGGCGCAACTGGGCCACAAGCAAGTTTCCAGCAGCACCGGGCGCGGCATAGGCTTGTTGCTGGCTTTTGCCGCCGCACGCCAGATCGGCGCCTCAATCGAGCTATCCTCCCCGGCTGAAGGAGGCACCCTCGCCGCGCTCCGCATCCCGCTATGACGGCGCCCTTCCTTATTCTGGACGACAACGAAGTCTTCGCCGCCACGCTCTCGCGCATGCTGAACCGGCGCGGTTTCGCCGCCGCCGTCGCGCACAGCGGCGCCCAAGCCTTGGCGTTGGCCGAG
>DASVYZ010000710.1:0-6772 GCA_036391935.1 Burkholderiaceae bacterium
CCTCGCGGTTGGACCGATTGGCAACAGTTCACAATCATTCACATCAGGCGAATTTGCCGGCCGCTTTGAACCGGTCGGTCGCCGCCACCAGCGCGCGCGCAATGCCGGTTTCCATCGCCGCATGGCCCGCGTCCGGGATCAAATGGTAAGCCGCCCCGGGCCAGGCGCGGTGCAAGCGGTCGGCCGTGCCGGGCGGACAGATGACGTCGTAGCGCCCCTGGATGATGGTGGCCGGCAAATGGCGGATGCGCCCGAGGTTCTTGATCAACTGGTCGTCTTCGAAAAAGCCGAGGTTCAGCATGTAATGCGCCTCCAGCCGCCCTATGCCCAAGGCCGTCGCGTCGGCCGTGAATTCGGCCAGCGCCTCGGCATGCGGCAAGAGATAGAGACAACTGCCCTCATAGCGCGCCCAGGCCCGCGCCGCCGGCAAATAGATTTCGGGGTCGTCGCAAAACAGCCGCTTGCGATAAGCCTCCAGCAGGTCGCCGCGCTCGGCTTCGGGAATCGCCGCCGCGAATTCGGCATGCACCTCGGGATAAAACAGCCGCATGCCGTTGATGAACCAATCGACCTCGGGCGCCGTGCACAGGAAGATGCCGCGCAAGACGAAGCCCGTGCAATGGGCCGGATAAGCCTGGCCGTAAGCCAGGGCCAGCGTCGAGCCCCAGGAACCGCCGAACACGAGCCAGCGCTCGATACCGAGCAAGGTGCGCAAGGTTTCGATGTCGTGGATCAGCAGGTGCGTGGTGTTGTGCCGGTATTCCCCATGCGGCGTGGATTTGCCTGCCCCACGCTGGTCGAACAGCACGATGCGGTAATACGCCGGATCGAAAAAGCGCCGATGGGTGGGCGACAAGCCGCCGCCGGGCCCGCCATGCAGGAACAGGACAGGCACGCCATCGGGATTGCCGCACTGCTCCCAATACAAAGTGTGCAGCTCATCGACCGGCAACATACCGCTTTGATAAGGTTCGATCGGCGGAAACAAGGCCGCTTCGGCATGGGTGTCGAGCATGGGCTCTCCTGGCGCACTTCAATCGCAAGAACCCCGAAGAATCGCCCCAAACTGCCGAATTTGCAATCCGGGAAGCCGGGAAGGCAAAAAATTTGGCAAAATTCGACAATTACCCCTAGCCAAATCCTGGAAACCCATGTAATATCTCACGTCTTTGCTGGACGTGGTGACAAACGTCCTTTCCAGCTAAGTGCCAAGGTGGTTGCAATGCGGGTGCTTAGCTCAGTTGGTAGAGCGGCGCCCTTACAAGGCGTAGGTCGGGAGTTCGAGCCTCTCAGCACCCACCAAAGCTGGAAAAGCAAAACCGATTTCAGGTTTAGGAGTGGTAGTTCAGTTGGTTAGAATACCGGCCTGTCACGCCGGGGGTCGCGGGTTCGAGCCCCGTCCACTCCGCCAAAAAAGAAAATGCCCGCGCAAGCGGGCATTTTTGTTTCCAGCTTCAATTTCCGCAACGGACTTGTCCAACACAGAATCCCTCCTGCGCAATAGAGGCGGGCCTGCAACGCATTCTGGTCAATATTCTATCGGCGCCAACACACTACTTGGAAAGCCGCAACACAACCTACGTCGCCGAAGCCGCCAGGATGTCCGGCACAATCCAAGGCCGGCGGCGCCATCAGGCCGGAAGCAAGCGCTCCCGGCTGCTATTCCGCGGCCTGCGGTGAGCGTCAAGCCGCCTTGGGCTCTTCCGCGCCGCCCAATGCAAACACCAGGTCGCCCATCATCTTCGCCAGCTCGCCGCTCATCAGCGCAAAGTCCGAATCGAAGCGTTCGTCTTCGTTCATGGTCGACGAATCGTTGTCTTCCTTGAGCACGTCAAGCGCGGCAACGCGTTTGACGGCCAGGGTATCGGTCAGCACGAACGACACGCGGTCAGCCCAGGTCATGGCCAAGCGCGTGCATTGCTTGCCGGCCGCGATATGGCGCTGCACTTCATCGGCATCGACCGTATGGCGCACGTAGCGCACCGTGGCCTTGCTCTCACCCGCGGCGCGCAACTCGGTATCCTGGTCGACCGTGAAGCCGTGCGGCGCATCCCCCGTCATCAGCCACTCGGTCATGCACGATTGCGGCGTGCGCTGCGTGCGCAGGCTTTCCACCGGCAGCTTGTCGATCGACTTCAACAAGAGCTTGAACACTTCGTCGGCCTTGGCCGGGCTGGCCGCATCGACCACAAGCCAGCCGTTGACCGGATCGATCCAGGTCCAGGTATTGCGCCACACGGAAAATGCGCGCGGCAGCAATTCATCGGCCACCTGTTCCTTCAGGTCGCGCATCTGCTTGCGGCCCGGCTTGAAGCCTTGCTGCTCTTCGATTTCGGCGGCACGGGCCTTGGTCACCTGGTTGATCACCGAAGCCGGCAACAGCTTTTTCTCGGTGCCGAGCAGGATCAGCATCTGCCTGTTGACGGCATGCACCAGCACGCCGTTTTCGCGCGGGGCGATCCAGCCCTGGCTTTGCAGTTCAATGCTGGCGCAGGGCTGGAAAGCGTGCGGAGCAAGCTTTTCGTGCAGTTGCTCCGGGCTCAGGGTCCAGGGTGCGTTGAGACGGTAGATTTGAAGATTCTTGAACCACATGGCAGCAATGTAAGAGCGCGAAAAAAGGCGCCATTTTACACTGTCGCCAAGTGCTTAAGCAGGGGTGGCACGATCAAGCGGTGCGCCGGAATGACAAAGAACAAATATGCCCGGCCGAGGAAGTTGTTCACGTGCACTACGGTGCTGACCGTGACGTGGCGGTCTTTGAATACGGAAATCCGTGCGCGCAAATGCTTGTCGTCATCGCCGAGAACGACTTCTTCCGGTGATATCGAAAATAGCGTGAAGATGCCGATGCGATCGCCGACACGATAATCGCCTGGCGCCTTGCCATGGTCGACAGACGAGAGCTTCCCGAGATTTTTCAAGCCGAACCAGCCGACGATACGGTTACGCGTCGTCATCAGAAAATCGAACCAGCGCGGCGTGCTGCTGGCCAGCCGCAACGCCACTTGCAGCGCGCTTTCGCCGCTCTCCGCCTGCAGCACTTCGAAGGCATCGTAGAAGTAGGCGGAAGCCGTCTCCTCGTACACACGGCTCCCGGGCGGCACATCCGTTTCACGTACCTTATTATCGGCGAACATCATGAGATTTCTCCGGATATCCCCGTCATTGTAAATCACTTGCCGAAATAGGGATTGTCGGGTCCGTCATACGGCACGGGGAAAGGCGTGGTGCGCCCAACCAGCGTTTCGATCAGCAGCAGCTCTTCGTCCGTGTGGCTGCGAAAGCCGGCCTTGCGGATCAGCTTGCCTTCCTTCCCCTTGGCCGCAATGTAGAGCGGCCGGTTATGGTGCGTCGCCACCACCGTATCCTGGCTATGCACATCATGACGCGCAAACACGGTGGTCTTGCCGTAGCAGGTGCAAAGGTAGGTCAGATCGGGCTCGGCTTCGACATAGAGCCCCGTGCCGCGTATGCCGATGGTTGCGGTCGGCGTGCTGATCGAATAATTCTGCTTGCGCGATACGGCCAGGAGCTTGCCCTGCAGCAGGCGCAGGGCCGAGACCAGAAAGCCGCCAACGCCCTCATCCCTGCCCTTGATCACCAGCACGCCGTTCTCGCGCACCAGCATGGAATGGCCGCCGGCGACGAAGATCGCTTCGCTGTCCGCACCGGTGCGCACGGTCGAGCCGGCACGTATCGGCGTGTCGAGCGTAGCCTCTTTGCCATCGACCGTCACCTCGCCCTTGATACGGTAGATCGATTGGCCAGGCGGCAGGCGCGAAGGCGTTTCGGAATAGACGGCATCGGCCCGCGCCTCGCCCGGTTTCAGCAGCATTGCAGCGGCACCGGCCGACAAGGCCTGTATCAAGATGCGGCGACGCGGATCTTCGGCTTCTTCCATGCTTCCTCCAATCAACTGATAAAGGCGGCCGGCACCGGATTCTCGCCCAAGGCTTGCAGGAGAACGGCCCAATGCATGGTCTCGTCGCCGAGGATGGCGGCGGCGCCCTTGATCAAATTCTTTTGTCGCAGATTGGCCAAAGAGTTTACATAGGCGGAAGCGGCAGCCTTTTCCAAGCCGGCGGCAAAGCGCAGCACGTCGGCTTGCGACTTCAATTGGTCGACCGGGAAGGCATAGTCGGCAATGGTCTTGGATTCGACAGCCACGCCACCCGATTGCTCGATCGCCACGGTCAAGGCCGAGGCGTGCGCCTTATGGTGGCTTTGGAATTGCACGGCGAGGTCGAAGACGGGCTTGTCCAGCAGCTTCGATTCGGCGCCGACCTGGTAAGCCGCAATGGCCTGGAATTCCAGCGCCAGGGCGGCGTTAAGGATCGCCGCATCACCGTTGCCGGCAGCGCCCTTCGCAAAAGCGGACTGAGCCAGGCCAGCGGCGGCCAGCGCCCCTAAGGTAAACAAGCCGCGCCGGCGCGTGATCGGCGCGGGTGCTTCGGAAAACAGGAATTTGCTGCCCATGTCGCCTCCCTAGTCGTCATCTTCGTGATCTTCGTAACCTTATACTGGGGCTATCGTGCCATGGATGCAAAGCCGGGGCAACACGATTAACCTTTGGCGCGGGCCGGGGGAGGCTGAAAGAGGTTATGCGGCAACAACACCTTTTCCATGATGGTCACGGGCAAGGCATGCACAGTCATTTCCTGCCTGGCTTGCCAGCCCAATGTCTGGTAAAAGCGCTGTGCGCACGGCGTATAGAGGTAGAGCTTGTGGATGCCCATCGCCACAGCTTTCTTCTCGGCCGCACGCAGCAGCTGCATGCCGATGCCGGACTTGCGGTACTGCGGCGCCACATACAGCCCCGCCAGCCAGGGCGCTTCGCCGAATTGCTCGCGATGTTCCTTTTCGCGCGCCCTCAACGCCACCGTGCCGACCACTTCCTCGCCGGCCACCGCCACCAGAGCCATCGGAATCGCATCGCGCACCAGCCACTTGGCCAGGCCCTGCTCGATTTCCGCCGCGGTACGCATGCCCAGCAATTCGTGCCACTCTTCATGAAACCAGGCCGAGATGGTCGGTATCCATTGCGGGAAATCTGCCAGTTCGCGTATCGCCACGTCAACCATTGGGCACCCCGGGTTCCAAGAGTCCGGAGAGTGTAACCGGGCTTTCACATTGTGGGAACACCCAAAAATGTAACTATGCCGGTTTCGGTTTTGCCAACAAGGCCTTTAGATTGGCCAGGCGATCTTGCGGCGTCAGAATCTCCGCCTCGGTCGGCACGGCATCGCCTTCATCGAGCTTCATTTCCTTGATGAAGCGTGAGGGATCGCAATGCACGTGCTCGCGCGCGCGCTTGCGCTTCTTGCACCATGTCACATGCAGGGTGCGCTGGGCGCGCGTGATGCCGACATACATCAGGCGCCGCTCTTCCTCGATGCGCGCCGCGATGGTGTCGGCCGGCGCATCGGGGTCGCCCTTGTGCGGCAGAATTCCTTCTTCCACGCCAACCAGGAACACGTGCGGATATTCCAATCCCTTGGAAGCATGCAGGGTCGACATGCGCACCGCATCGGGCTCTTCGTCGCGCCCTTCCAGCATGCTCATCAAGGCCACCATCTGGGTCAATTCGAGCAGGCTCTTTTCCGGGTCGGTGCCGTCGCGCCCGCCCGTGCCCTTTTCCTTGAGCCAATTGGTGAAGTCGATCACGTTCTGCCACTTGCTTTGCGCCGCGCGGTCGTCGAAGGTATCGTAAAGATAGGCTTCGTAATTGATCTCTTTCATCATGTCGTCGAGCACGCTCGCGGCATTGTCGCCGCTGCCGGCCTTGCCTACGCGTTGCGCGCGCGCCTCGAGCCCGTTGATGAAGTCGCAGAACTGGCGCAGGGGCGTAAGCTGCCGGTCCGTGAGCTTGGTCTCGATGCCGCCTTTATATACGGCTTCGAACAGCGAGCATTGCCATTGTCCGGCATAGGCGCCGAGCGCTTCGAGCGTCGATTGCCCGACCCCGCGGCGCGGCGTGGTGACGGCGCGGATGAAAGCCGGATCGTCGTCTTCATTGGCAATCAGGCGCAGGTAGCTGATGATGTCCTTGATCTCGGCGCGGTCGAAAAAGCTTTGCCCGCCCGAGATGGTGTAGGGAATGCGCTCTTTGCGCAGCGCCTGCTCGATTACGCGCGCCTGGTGATTGCCGCGATACAGGATCGCATAGTCGGAGAACTTGGCGCGCCGCTCGAAGCGGTGCGCCGAAATCATGATCGCCACCTGCTCGGCTTCCTGCTCGTCGTCCTGCATGCCCATGACCTTGATCGGATCGCCCAGGCCGTGCTCGGACCAGAGCGACTTCTCGAACAGCTTGGGGTTGTTGCCGATCACGGCATTGGCCGCTTGCAGGATGCGCGTGGTGGAGCGGTAGTTCTGTTCCAGCTTGATGACGCGCAGATCGGGAAAATCGACCTGCAGCTGCTTGAGATTCTCGATGGTCGCGCCGCGCCAGGCGTAGATGGCCTGGTCGTCGTCGCCTACGGCGGTGAACATCGGCTTCTTGCCCAGGCCCGTGACGAGCAGCTTCACCAGTTCGTACTGGCAGGTATTGGTATCCTGGTATTCGTCGACCAGGAGATAGCGCAAGCGGCGCTGCCACTTGTCGCGCACGGCTTCATTGCTGCGGAACAGTTCCACCGGCAAGCGGATCAGATCGTCGAAATCGACCGCCTGATAAGCCGCCAGCGTGGCGACATAGGAACGGTAGATGCGGCCGGCCTGCGCCTCGTCCTCGGTCTGAGCGTTCCGAATCGCCGCCTCGGGATCGACCAGG
>DASVYZ010000711.1:0-1990 GCA_036391935.1 Burkholderiaceae bacterium
CGGCGGCGCGCACGTTTCTTTTCCGGCAGTACCGGGTCGAGCGGCTCGTCGTCGTCGATCGATTTATCGACAGCCTTGCCCTGCTTGCGTTTGCGGCTGCGCGGCTTGGCCTCGCCCTCGGCGCGCGAATAAAACTCTGCCTTCTCGGCGGCGCCGTCCTGCTTGTTTTTGCTGAGGAAGGAGAACAAACCCATGCTCTACACGCTCGCGCCTTTGCCCGCTGCTTTGATCGATTCTTTACCCGAATTTTCGGCCGATTTTTCCTGCGCCTTTTCCTGCGCCTTTTCCCGACTCCTGGCTTCCATCACGCCCGCAACCGTAAGAAAGGATCCGAATACCGCAATTCTATCATTCTCCCTCGCGCGGCTCATCGCATTCTCATAGGCAGCGGCAGGCGTGGCAAAGGTTTCAATAGTGCAGTCCGGGCCCGGCTCGACACCGGCATCGAGCAATTTCTGCTTCAATTCGAGCGCTGTCGCCGCACGCGGCGGCGGCAGGTCGGTCAGGCACCAATGCTCAACGCTGCCCTTCAGGCGCGTCACGATGCCGGCGATATCCTTGTCCGCCATGGCGCCGAACACGGCGAACGTGTTGGGGAAGAACCCCATATTGCCCAGATTCTGGTTCAAGGCGGACGCCGCATGCGGGTTGTGCGCCACGTCCAGGATCACCGCCGGTCGGCCCGGCAAGACCTGGAAACGACCGGGCAAATCGACCAGCACCAGGCCGCTGCGTACTTCCTGCGCACCCACCGGCAATCGCAAATGCAGGATTTCCAATGTGGCCAGCACGGCTGAAGCATTGAGCAACTGGTTGGCGCCGCGCAAGCTCGGATAAGCCAGCGAATTGCGCCGCATGCCGCGCCCGCCATAGTTCCATTGCTGCTTGTCGCCGGAATAATTGAAATCGCGCCCGAACAGCCACAAATCGGCACCTGTCTCCTTGGCATGGTCGATCAGCGATTGCGGCGGCATCGGGTCGCCGCACACGGCCGGCTTGCCGGGGCGGAAGATGCCGGCCTTCTCGAAGCCGATCGCTTCGCGCGTATCGCCGAGATAGTCCGCATGGTCGATATCGATGCTGGTGACGACGGCCACATCGCCGTCGATCACATTCACCGCGTCGAGACGACCGCCCAATCCCACCTCGAGGATGGCCACATCGAGTTTGGATTGCGCGAGGAGATGGCAGATTGCCAGCGTGGTGAATTCGAAATAGGTCAGCGAAATCTCGCCGCGCGCCGACTCGACGGCTTCGAAGCTGGCGATCAGCTCCTCGTCCGAGGCCATCTCGCCGCGTATGCGCGCGCGTTCGTTGAACTTGAGAAAATGCGGCTTGATGTAGAGCCCGACGCGATAGCCGGCGCGCAGCAGGATAGCTTCCAGCATGGAGCAGGTCGAGCCCTTGCCATTGGTGCCGGCAACGATAATCACCGGGCAGGCGAACTTCAAGTCCATGCGCCGCTTGACCTCGGCCACACGCTCCAGGCCCATGTCGATTGCCTTGAAGTGGCGAGATTCAAGCAGGTTTAGCCATTCGTCAAGATTTTTGCGGGACGCTTCCATGCGGTGATATGTAGGGGCAAAGGAAAAATTAAAAAGCCCGGGATGGACCGGGCTTTTCGTTTGTCGGCAGCGACGCCTAGGCGAGTACGTCGGCCGGTTGGTTCTGCAGCAGCGCCAGCAGATGCGCGATTTCTTCGCGCATCTTGCGCCGGTCGACCACCATGTCGATCGCCCCCTTTTGCATCAGGAACTCGGCGCGCTGGAAGCCTTCCGGCAGCTTTTCGCGCACGGTCTGCTCGATCACGCGCGGCCCGGCGAAGCCGATCAGCGCCTTCGGCTCGGCAATCACCACATCGCCGAGGAACGCGAAGCTCGCCGATACGCCGCCCATCGTCGGGTCCGTCAGCACGGAGATGAACGGCAGCTTCGCCTCAGCAAGCTTCGTGAGCATCGCGGTGGTCTTGGCCATCTGCATCAGCGAAAGC
>DASVYZ010000712.1:0-3878 GCA_036391935.1 Burkholderiaceae bacterium
CGATCACACCTATAGCGATCATTCGTCGATCCTGAAGTTCATCGAGAAAAACTGGAGCCTGCCGCCGATCACGAGCAATACGCGCGACGCCTTGCCCAATCCGGTGCAAAGCGGCGGCAACTACCTGCCGTCGAACGCCCCGGCCATCGGCGACATGAGCGGCCTGTTCCAATTCTGAGTGCAACGACGAGGGGTGCCATGGCGTCCCCTCCTTTGCGCAAATGCATCCCCTCGCAGCCGAGGGGTTTTCTCATTGAAGCGTGACGATCATGTTTAAACAGCGCCGCATCCGTGCGGCTTTCCTGCTTTCCACCATGCTCCTGCTGGCATCGGGTTTGGCCGCGCAGCGCAGCCGGGCCGCTGAGCAGGCACCGACGCCTGCACCCATGTCCCCCGCCGACAAGGCCGCCCTGGCAAGGAGCCGCCTGTACCGCCCGCCGGCCCTGCCGCCCGAAGCGAATGCCGTCGATGTCGATAACGTGTACAGCATGCAAATGCTGACCCTCCCGAAGCAAGACTTGATGCAAAAGCTGGGGCGCCGCATCTTTTTCGATCCGGCGCTGTCCGGTTCTGGCAAGCTCTCCTGCTCGTCCTGTCACAACCCGGACACGGCCTACGGCCCGGACAACGCCCTGCCCGTGCAGATGGGCGGCACCGCCCTGGACAAGATGGGCAACCGCGCAGCCCCCTCGCTGCGCTACAAGGAACGCCTGCCGGCATTTTCCGAACATTATTTCGACGAAGAGATGCCAACCGGCATCGATCAGGGCCCCACTGGCGGCTTCGGCCTCGACGGGCGCTTTTCCACCTTGCACGCCCAAGTCAGCCTGCCGCTCCTGGCACCAAACGAAATGGCAAACGCGAGCGTAAGCGACGTGGTCGCCAAGCTACGCCGTGCCGAATATGCGCCTCTGTTTCGCGAAACCTTCGGCGCCGACGCGCTCGATGACGAAGGCCGCGCCTTCAAGTGGATGACGCTGGCGCTGGAATATTTCCAGCGCGACCCGAAGGAATTCTTCCCTTTCAGCAGCAAGTACGATGCCTATCTGCGCGGTCAGGCCAGCCTGACGCCGTCCGAACAGCGCGGCTTGAAGCTGTTCAACGACAAGGAAAAAGGCAATTGCGCGACTTGCCACCCGAGTGCGCGCAGCCCCAACGGCGCCATGCCCGACTTCACCGACTTCGGCCTGGTGGCCGTCGGCGCGCCGCGCAATTCCGCCTTGAGCATCAACAAACAGGCCGACTTCTACGATCTCGGCCTGTGCGGCCCCTATCGTACCGACATGGCCCGCCACCGCGAGTATTGCGGCGCCTTCCGCACCCCCACGCTGCGCAACGTCGCCCTGCGCAAGAGCTTCATGCACAACGGCGTGTTCCACAGCCTGCTCGAAGTGCTCGACTTCTATGCGACGCGCGACACCGATCCGGCGCGCTGGTATCCGCGCATCGCGGCGGGTCGGCACAAGGGCGAGATCGACAAGTACAATGACTTACCCAGGGATTTACGCAAGAACGTCAACCAGGAGGCGCCGTTCAGCCCGGATGCGGCGGGCAAGCCGCGTTTGAGCAAGGCCGACGTCGACGATCTGGCGGCCTTCCTCGCCACCTTGACCGACGGCTACAGGGCGCCGCCGGACAACCAGATGGCTTCCGCGAACGGCAACAAGAAGGAGCAGCAATGAAACGATATCTCGCCATCGTCGTCGCCATCGCGATAGCTGCCGGCGTGGCAGCGGGACACCGCTTCGCCGCGGCCGATGGCAGCGCGCAAACAGCCGCCCGGCCGGGCCCGATAAACAGCGCGCCGCCCGGCATGCCATCGCCGTTCGCATCGGGCCCGGCGGCGCCGGAACCAGCGCCGCAGCAAGCGGAACCGCAACCCGTTGCATCGATTGTGCCCCCAACCGCACCGCCCCCGCCGCCAAAAAAATTGCCGGCGCCCATCGTCAAGGAATTGGCGAAAGCGCGCGCCGAAGTACCCCCCAACCGCCCCATGAACCAGGTGGCAAAAAACTGGTTCGGCTGCGCCAGCGAAGACGGCTACAACGCGACGCTCGATCTGATCCGGCAAAAGAGCGCGAGCTCGTCCGAGCACTTCAAGGGGCCGCAGGCCGATTGCGTGCCGCTATCCACCGGCATGCATGTGTCGGTGATGCGCATCGATGCGGCGAATGGCATTGCGCAAATCAGTGTTGACGAGACGCACCAGGTGTATTGGACCGATAGTGCGGCCTTGGCCGGCGGGCAGAAGCCATAAGATCGGAAAAGACTCACGCCTCGATTATCGTCCCGTCCCCATATTCGCCGATGACCGGGTCCAGGTTTTCCGGCGCATGGAGAATCGCCGGGCCTCTGGAACAGGCCTGGCGCGTCAGGTAGGCCGTCAATCCTTCCGCAGCGACTGCCGGCGGAATCGCGGCCCGCATTTCCGCGAGCACTTCCTCCGCCGCTTTGACTATCCATTCCACCGTGCGATATTTCGGCGACACGATCTGGATGTTTTGCGCATCGGTCTGATCGAAGAAGCCATGCTGCAGCTTGTGCCTGACATAGGAAAGCGCCGTGATGCCGTGTATGGTGCGTTTCTCCAGATAAGCCTGGTTCCCGCTTTCATCGTAGCGAACGACATTGTCCGGAAATTCATATCCTTCTTCTTCCAGCAAGGTCTCCGTGACCACATCGGGTAACAACGGCCTGCCGTCCTCGTGGCCGACTTCAAACAGAATGATTTTCTTGAGCTTCTTCATTTCCTTCTCCAGCTCGGTATCCGTTTTCCGGATGGCGATACCGGGAATGTAATCGCGAATGAAGCGGTTGGACGCCTCCATGAGCTCAAGCCGGCTTGAGCCGGGCCGTTGTTGCAGGAACCTGTCGTCCATGTCCAGCATCTTCCAGGCATGATTCAAGTCGTGTATCAGGAATTCGAGCGGCGACTGCCAGAATTCATCGACATATACCGGCTCGGCGGAAACGCCGACGAAATATAACGGCGTGCCGCGTACCTTCAAGAGATCCGTGGCGGAAATATTATCGAAGGTCGGAATAACGATCGCTTCGGGGATCCGGCGCATCAACTCCTCATAGCGATACCAGTATTTCTTTTGAAAATGCGTGCTCAAATCCTTCTCGGTGCGGCACACCACATCGAAGAAGCCGACGGCTTCGAACAGGATGCGCAAGGTCGATGCATACGGGCACATCGGGCCATTCTGCATCGTGACGTGATGCAGCTTGTGCAGCAACTGATTACGCATCGCCGCGAGCGCCGCATGGCTGCGGCATTTTTCATCCATTGCAGGGGTCGTCATCCGGCTGCGGACATGTTCGACCACGGGCAACAATTCCAGAATCGGCGTATCCGGGTCGTCGCGATTCGATTTGAAGCGGGCACGGATTTCGCGATACCTTTCCAGAGGGGTATTCACCATCTCCCTTATCCATTCGTGATGGGAAACTCCCTGGGTTTTCGTGAAATTTTTCGCTATCAGCGCAGCGACGATCTGCTTGTGATGTCCGAAGGCAAACGTGCCTTCTTTCGCGTTCGGCGTCACCACGACACTTTCCGGCACCCACCTGCCCTTGATACCGTCCGAGTCGAGAATCTCCAGCAGGAACCCGACGGTGTCGACGATATGGCGCGGGTCCGAAGGCATGGTGATGTCTTTGAGGTGATCCCTGTATCCGTGGGCTATGGTCCGGTCCATGTAGATTCGCGCCTCTTTTCCCGCCTCGCTACGGACGAAATAGTATTTGCGCGCCTCCCATTCCGAAATGCCGAATTCCGGCGCCACCGATCCGAGCACCTTGCTGCCGGTCACCCGCAGCGCGGCATAAATGTCGCCCGGTATGCCGAATTCATTTTGCTCGTCGTCCTCGCG
>DASVYZ010000713.1:0-11280 GCA_036391935.1 Burkholderiaceae bacterium
CTTCGCCGGCAAGCTGCATGCCGAATTGCGCTTCCATCGCGTCGACGACATCTTGCGCGAAGGCTTGCACGACTATCTGACGAAATTTCTTGAGCGCATTTTCGAGCTCGGCAATCGGATCAGCAGCGACTTCCTGGTACCCTTGAACGCGTAATTTCGGTCGTTTTTTAGGGTGTGTTCGCGCCGATGCCAAATGACGCTATTTTGGTGCGGAATACGATGGAAGCGAGGTACGCAACAGCAACCTTGAACGCAAGCAAATTCATGTCGTCTCAACCATGCTGTCCCAATGGTGCGCCAACGTGCTTCGATCCAAGGTTGAGCCCATGAAAGAAGTCGCACGCATGATCCGCAACCATTTCGACGGCATAGCCGCCCGGACGAAAACGCGCCAAGCGAATGGCCTCATCGAAGCCGTCAACGGCCTGTTTCAAGCTGAAAAAGAAAGGCACGTGCCTATTCTCCACGATGCGCACCGCGCTGTTCCTGATCGCCGGCAAGCTCGACTTCACAACGTTCAGCGCTCACGCCCTTTGATCCACTCGAATTTCGACAGAGCCTCCTCTTTCAAGGTCTTTGGCACCCAGCGAGCTGAAGTACGCGAACCGTGAAAACATCAGGATGCCCTGATGCCGTAGCCATCATCACCGCCGCCAACGTGCCCGCCGAAAAGCAGACAAGTGGTCTATGGCACGTCAATACATCGGTCCGCAACCGGCCGAATCGGTCCAGGTCGAGCCGCACAGGTAGAGTGTGATCGAGGCGTTGTAGCCGTATTCCTGCCCGAGCTGCAGGTATTGGTTGACGTTGATCCGCCCGGCCACGTAGTGGTTCGTCACGGTATCGGTCACCGCCTGCGAATAGGCTACGTTCGAGGCCGTCGTGCCGCTGACGGTAGCCGACGCTGCGCTGCTGCCGGCGGAATTGACCGCCTCGACGTAATAACTGTAAGTGGTCGACGCGGTCAGGCCGCTATCGGTATAGCTGGCCGAGGTACTGGTGCCGACGCTGGCGCCGTTGCGGAACACGCGATAGCTGGTCGCACCGGAAGAAGCGGTCCACGCCAGGCTGATCGAATTCGCCGTGCTACCGGACACGGCCAGGCCGGTGGGCGCGGCTGGCGCGGTCGTGCCGCCGCCACTCCCACCGCCACTGCCGCCCGTATAGCCACTGGTGATCTGGTTCACCATCTTGACGATGGCGTTCATCTGCACACCGGGCTTTTCATCGAAATTGCCGCCATACCAGCCCACCCAATCCCAGCAGCCGTTGCCGTTTGAAATCGAGCCGTTGCCCGGGGTCGAATGGCTGGTGTTGTCGGCGATTGCCTGCGGATAGAGGATGATGATGTTGTTGGTGTCGGCCCAGCGGTTGTAGCCGGTATTGTTGACGAACTCGGCGCCGATGGCCGAGTAGCTTTGCAGGCAGCCGTGCAGGGCGACGTGCAGCTTGCACACGGTGCTGCCGGAAGCGCAGGCTGCGGGCACGTAGAGGTAGCCCGTGGTATCCATGCCGTTGCCCGAAGCAACATAGGCCGACTGGCTGAACGACACCACTGTGCCGCCCAGCGTGCCTGTGTTGGGCGCGGTCAGGCTGCCGTACATCCATTGCAATACCGCACCGGCGCCGTCATAGCTGCAATTGCTGATGTAGGGCGAGACAGAACTGCTGCACGAATTGTCGCCCGAGCCGCTGAAGTTGGTCGGGAAAGTGTGCACCGCCCCGCTCGTCGTGACGTAGGAGACATTGGCGGCCGTGTCATAGTTGGCAAGCTGGCTCCTGAGCTGGTTCACCACGTTGGGGCCGACTGTGGTGTCGGCACTGCCGGTCCAGAGATAAATCTTGCGGCTGGCGAGGTTGGCCGTAGTGTCTTCATTGGCAGTACCGCTCCAGCTGTCGAGGTTGGCGTCGGGACCGCTGATCGAGGGCGTCTGGTTATACATGCAGCTCGTGTAGCTCTGTGCCCGCGCGCAATCGACCGGACCGCCGGCAAATACGCCGAAGCCGGTCTGGAAAGTCGAGGAATAGGCCACACCCAGTTGCGCAGCCATGAAGCCGCCCGAAGACAGGCCGGATACGGAAGCCGATTTGGGATCGACGTTATAGGCCTTCAAGGCCGATTGCGCTTGCGCGCCCGCGGCGGCCGACAGCAAGCCGGCCAGGAACGCGTGGCGCCATAGCGACGGGATGAGCGAATTGTCCTTCATGAGTCTGTCTCCTGCTTTGATGTTTGTAGTAGGTGAAGCAAACCAGCGCCCTTGCGGAATGCAGGCGCGAGCGCATCCGCTGCACAAAAGCTTGTGGCGCAAAGGCAATGCTTTTCCCGGCCGCTGGCCAGCGTGGCATCCGCGCGGCAACGGGAATCCGGCATCAGGAAAGCAGGGCGAATGAAATATTCAAGACCTGGCCCCGCCGGGCCGCGTCATGGCGATGGACGTATGCGATTTTCCTTCATGCGTGGTCTCCTGTTATAGGTTTTGTCCAGTCTTTTGGCCAAGGTCATCATAAGACAAAATATCGCGATTGGAAGGGGGCCAGTATTTATACGGTCTCCCGCATTGCCTGGCGTCTTTTCCCTACCGTAAAAATACCGTCCGCGCGCCGCGAGCGCAGTTTTCCCTAGGAAAAGCGAAGTAATCGAGGCATGATGAAATCAAACAAGATGGGGGCGCCGAGGAAGTTGTTTGACGGCAAGGGATGTGAATAATCACGTACTTTTTTGTCAATTCACAGCGCATGCAAACCGTATAATTGCAACGCCCGAACAGACGGCGAACAGCCGCAGGGGCATGCAACCCTAACTGACACTGTGAGATTGATTGTCTAGCCTTATGATCCAACGCTCCACCGGCGGGCCCAACATGCTCGCTGCAGAATCGGGCATATCGGACATCGTGCTCCAAGAGAGCATCGATGCCGTGACCGAATTGAACGGCTTGCTCGAACTGTTCGGGGCCGAGATCGAAAAGACCGGCCTGGTCGACGGCTACATGATCAACCTTCGCGATGCGCATGCCGAATACCTGGTGAGCCAGAAGGTGCACCTGACTCCCGAGTTCCACAATCTCGAAAACACCTATCACCATTACAAGGTCGCGCTCGCAGGCGATGCGCTGAACCTGAACGCGCGCGCCTACCATAACCGCGGCATCGTCCAGTGCAACCGGGCAACCGGAAGCGAAGCGGAGAGAAATGTGCTGCGCCTGTGGAAGCTCGAAGAAATAGGCGCGATCGCCATTCTCGACGATGGCGATTTCGGCAAGGCGCCGCTGGGTACGCTGCTTTTGCTGAAGGAGCAGGGAGAGATCGAAGACCACGTGTTCGTTGCGATGGAGCATCTGATCTCGCTCTTCCACGCGCCGCTGCAACGCGCGCTGCAGCAATCCTTCCTGCAGGAACACGAGGAATCGAACACCCTGGAGCAATCGCGCTTCCTGCAATTCGTGGTCGAGCTGAACAACCTCACCTCGAACGAAACCATCTTCCAGATGTTCGCCACCGAAATGTTCCGCCAGTTCGCGTTCGACGGCCTGGGTTTCTTCCTGCTGCAGGGCGAGGCGCTGGTGTGCAAGCGCGTCGAAACGGCCGATCCGCATTACCACGACGTCGGTCAAGCCTGGTCAGCCTTCATGCGCAATAATCCGTATGCGCTCGACGCCACCGATGGCGGCGTATCCCACGCCTATCTGAAACACCAGACGCTGTTCTTCCCCGACGTGCAAACCATCATGGATTTGCCGATGTCGGCCAAGGACCGCCAATCGCTGACCATTCTGGAAACGCCGCGCACGCTCTTGCTGATGCCGATCGGCGAACGCCGACACGCGATCGGCGTGCTGGCCTTTTTCAGCCTGCAACAGCCGGTGGCGATTCCGGAAGAAGAGCAGGAAACGATCCGGCACCTGGCGGCGCACTTCGGCAAGGCGCTAAGCAAGATCGACGACTATCTGCTCGATTGACCGGCCTGCCAGCCTCTCAGAGCAAGACCAGTTTCAGCGCCGGCTTCTCGCCATAATCTTCATAACGTTCGTTGATGCCGCCGATACAAAAGGCCAGTTCTTCGAGCAAGTCCGGCAGGTGTTGCTTGAGCCGGGCCGAATTCAGGATTTCGATATTCAACACGTCGTCTTCGCCGAGCGCGAAGCGCGTCATGCCTTCGCCGTCGCGCAAATACCCGAGACAATCGACCCAGGCATCCATGGTGTTGCCGTAATAGTCGGGGAAGCCGAATTCGCGCCTGCATTCGGAATGGAAGCTGTTCCAGTCGGAGATACGCGCGGCGTCGAGACGTACCGTAGCCATAAGCTTATTTCTTCCCCGCATCGGCAGGCGCGGCAGGCGGCTCCGTAACGAAACCCATCCTGCTCAAACCGCCCGTCTGCGCATCGGCCATGACCTTGGCAATCACTTCGTAGCGCGTAGCCTTGTCGGCGCGCAGCTGCAATTCCGGCTGCGGCGTCTTCTTGCCGGCATCAAGCAATCTGGCTGCGAGCTGCGGTTCCGTCAATGCTTCCTTGTCCCAGTAGATCTGCCCTTCGCCGTTGATCGATACCGTCACCGTCTCAGGCTTTTCCGGCGCCGGTCCGGCCGCCGCAGTGGGAAGATCGAGCTTGATGGCGTGCGTAAACAAAGGCGCCGTAATGATGAAAATCACCAGCAAGACCAGCATCACATCGACCATGGGCGTGACGTTGATCTCCGCCATTGGAGTGTTGGGATTGTTGTCGGAAAACCCGCCGAAGGCCATGGCTGCTTCCTCAGGAGGATTTGCCCACGCGCGCACCCGTGGTCAGGTGGGCGTGGATATCATGCGCAAAGGCGTCGAGCTCGGCCAGCGTGACACGGTTGACGCGCGTAAAGGCGTTGTACGCCAGCACGGCCGGAATCGCCACCGTCAAGCCCAAGGCCGTCATGATCAGCGATTCGCCCACCGGGCCGGCCACCTTGTCGATCTGCACCGTGCCGGCCAACGAAACGGCCGCCAGGGCATGGTAGATGCCCCAGACCGTGCCGAGCAGGCCGACAAAGGGCGCCGTGGCACCGATCGAAGCGAGGATGGTCAAGCCGCCTTCGAGACGCGACGTGACGCGCGTGATTTCGCGCCGCAGCGTGCGTGTGATCAACTCTCCCGGATCGGAGGCGGCATTCAGCGAACCGGCATGCCCGCCGACGTGAGCCGCTTCGATGCCGTGCACGGCCAAGGGGGCATAGACGTTTTCGCGGTCGATGCCGGACAGCAGCTTGACGGCATCGTCGAGCGAAGGGGCCTTCCAGAACGCCTCGAGCGCACCGGCACTCTGGCGCATGCGCAGCGCGGTCCAGGCCTTGGAGAGAATGAAGTACCACGAGAGGAGCGACATGGCCAGGAGCAGGTAAGCCACGGCGTGGGCGATCTCGTCGCCTTGCGCCCAGTAATGTGCGATGCCAACTGTTTCGTTCATCCGAATTCCTGTCTATCCCGCAAATGCGGGCAAGCCGCCTAGCGCAAACCGAGCACGTCCTGCATGTCGTACAAGCCGGTCTTTTTGTCGCGCAGGAAGCGCGCGGCGCGCAGGCTGCCATGGGCATACGACACGCGCGAAGAGGACTTGTGGCTGATCTCGATCCGCTCGCCGATGCCGGCGAACAGTACCGTATGGTCGCCCACGATGTCGCCGCCGCGTATGGTGGCAAAGCCGATCGAAGACGGATCGCGCTCGCCGGTCACGCCTTCGCGCGCATAGACGGCCACGTCATCGAGCTTCCGACCCAGCGCACCGGCAATCACTTCCCCCATCTTCAAGGCTGTGCCTGAAGGCGCATCGACCTTGTGCCGGTGGTGCGCTTCGAGGATTTCGATATCGTAACCATGGGAAAAGTTCTTGGCCGCCATTTCGAGCAGCTTCATCGTCACGTTCACGCCTACGCTCATGTTGGGAGCGAATACGATGGCGGTCTTTTCCGCGGCCGCGGCAATCGCCGCCTTGCCGGCGGCATCGAAGCCGGTGGTGCCGATGACCATCTTGATGCCGTGCGCGGCGGCCCAGGCAACATGCTTCAACGTGCCTTCGGGACGCGTAAAGTCGATCAGGAATTCGGCGCCGGCCAAGCCCTTGTCGAGTTCGGCGACGATGGGCACGCCTGTCTGGCGCCCGAGGGGCAAGCCGCAATCGAGACCAAGCGCAGGGCTTTGCGCCACATCGAGCGCGCCGGCCAATTGGGCGTCATCAGCATCCAGGACCGTTTCGATGAGCATCTTGCCCATGCGGCCGGACGCTCCGGCGATCGCTATCTTCATTGCGCTCATATTATTTCGCATTGCCCGCGATCAGCGTGATGTAATCCTTCTCGGTCGGCAGCACCGTGCCGTCGACACGGTCAAGCTTGTTTTCCTTGAAGAACACCGTCACATGGCTGGAGATCAATTCTCCATTGCTGCGACGCAGGCGGAACAGGTAATCCCAGCGGTCGGCGTGAAATACGTCGGTCACCAGCGGCGTGCCGAGCAGAAACTTGACTTGCTCGCGCGTCATGCCTTCCGGACGCTTCATACCCTCGCGCAGCTGGGCCATGATCTCGGACGAGATGAAATTGCCTTGTTGGACGTCGATGCGGTAAGGCGTCAGGATGCCGAGGAAACGATCTTCCTTGATCACGGTGACGCCCTTTGTATCCGAGGGGGCTGTCACATCGCTGACGCTTTTCGACGAGGAAATCAGGGAAAACGAGCCGCAAGCGCTCAAGCCGGACGCCAAAACGATGCTGCATGCCAAAACGGGAAAGCGGGAACGGGTGGTGCCAGACGAAAGCATGCGCATAAGACCAATCGAGGTGGGTTGAGCCGGGATGCCAAAACACTATATGATAAAGCAGATGACCCCAATTCAGAAATAATCATGCCCAACAACCCCTCCGACTTGAAGGCCAGCGGCCTGAAAGCCACGCTGCCGCGACTGAAAATCCTGGAAATCTTTCAAAACAGCGAGGTACGCCACCTGAGCGCCGAAGATGTCTACAAGGTCTTGTTGGCCGACAGCATGGATGTCGGTTTGGCAACTGTCTACCGCGTCTTGACCCAGTTCGAGCAAGCCGGATTATTGCACCGCAACCATTTCGAGAGCGGCAAGGCCGTGTTCGAATTGAACGCCGGCTCGCACCATGACCATCTGGTTTGCATGGATTGCGGCCGCGTGGAAGAGTTTTACGACGAGGAAATCGAGCGGCGCCAGCAGAATATCGCCAAGGAGCGCGGCTTTTCGCTGGAAGAGCATTCGCTGGCCTTGTATGGGCATTGCACGAAGGAGAAGTGCCCGCATCGGCATTGATTTGCAGCTTGCGCCAAGCGTGGCCCGGCCCGGCATCGGCGCGTCGCTCGACCGCCAACCTATGCAAAACTTCCGAGCGTCGGGCTTCGCTACGCTCAACCCTAGGTCTGGCTAAGCGCGTTCGACAACAACTTCGCCGTGATATCCACAATCGGAATTACCCGCTCATAAGCCATGCGCGTCGGCCCGATCACGCCCAGCGTACCGACGATGCGGCCATTGACTTCATAAGGGGCCGTCACCACGCTCATTTCTTCCACCGGCACGAGTTGCGATTCGCCGCCGATGAAGATTTGCACGCCGGTTGCCTTGGACGAGACATCGAGCAATTGAACCAGGCCGGTCTTTTGCTCGAACATGTCGAACAGCTTGCGCAACGAAGTCATGTTCGACGAAAGATCGGACACTGACAGCAGATTGCGCTCACCCGAGATCACGACGTCTTCACTGCTGTCGGCCATGGCGTCGCTGCCTGCTTCGACGGCGGCTTGCATCAGCCGCGTCATGTCGTCGCGCAACTGGCGCAATTCGTCTTGCAGGCGCAGGCGCACGTCGTCGAAGCTGTGGCCGGCGTAATTCTGGTTGATGAAATTGGCCGCCTGAATCAGTTGCGAGGGCGTGTAATCGACATCGGTCAACATCAGGCGGTTCTGCACTTCGCCCGAGGGCGAGACGATCACGAGCAGGATGCGCTTTTCCGACAGGCGCAGGAATTCGATCTGCTGGAACACCGACTCGTGGCGCGGCGTCATCACCACGCCGGCAAATTGGGACAGCGAAGACAGCACCTGGGCCGCATTGGAAATAATCTTGTTCGGCGCATTGGTCTGCAGCCGCGAATGGAGCTGCGATTCGAGTTCGGTAGGCTCCGGTGCCCGTGCGGTCAAGAGCGTATCGACGAAGATGCGGTAGCCGCGCGGCGTCGGCACGCGCCCGGCCGAGGTGTGCGGGCTGGCGATGAAGCCCATCTCCTCGAGGTCGGACATGACGTTGCGTATGGTCGCCGGCGACAGTTCCAGGCCGGAAATCCGGGACAGGGCGCGCGAACCGACCGGCTGGCCATCGGCGATATACCGTTCGACCAGGGCTTTCAACAGGGTTTGGGCGCGGGCATCGAGTTGCATGGGACTATTGTAGTGCGCGGTTCCGCCTGTCGGCAATTGCTTTCTGGACAATCAGATCGCATCGAGCCAGCTCACAAGTTCCGCCAGGCTGGTGCAATGAAAATCCGGCATGATCGCGCCAGGCAATACGCGCTCGAAGCGATTCATCCAAACGGCGCGCAAACCGGCCTTTTGCGCCCCATCCACGTCCAATAGCGGATCGTCGCCGACATAGACCGCTTCCTGCGGCAGAACCTGCAAAGCCTCGCAAGCCCGGTGAAAGATACGCGCATCAGGCTTGGCAAAGCCCAGCCGGTGCGCTGCAATCGACACGCGGAAATGGCCGGCCAGGCCGATGGCATGGAGATCGGCAAAGCCGTTCGAGACCGTGCCCAGCGCGAAACGCTTGCCCAGCCGCGCCAGCCCCGGCTCCACATCTTCATAGACGCAGACCACGTTGCGTTCGCGCGAAAAGATTTCCATCGCCGCATCGGCCAGTTCCGGGTCTTCGCCGGCAGACTTGAGCGCTTCGATAAGGGCCGTGTGGCGCAGGGACCACAAGTCGAAGCGATAACGCGGGTCGGCCTGCGCCAATTCCATGCGCCGTGCACGCATGCTTTCGCGGCTATGCCGCGCCACCGTGGCCGGCGCGTTGGCGCTGAGCCATTCATATTGCAGCGCTTCGGCGCGAATGATGGTGGGGGCGATGGGCCAGAGCGTATCGTCGAGATCGAACAATACCGCCTTTACCGGGACTTGCTGGAACTGCATTTTCTTGAAACCCTGGACGGTTGGTAGTGGGAAGTCAATCCAAATTATGGTCTAATCTGCAGCATGCCGCTCGCCCAATCGCCCTTACGCCTGAAAACCATCGCCGTGGTCGGCAAGTATCTTGCCGCCGGGATCGAGCAATCCGTCTCGGAAATCGCCGACTTTCTGGCCGCACGCGGGCATGAGGTGATCTTCGAAAGCGAGACGGCGCAAAACATGGGCCTGGACGGCGTGCGTGCCATGACGCCGGCCGAGATCGGTGCCCACGCCGACGCCGCCATCGTGCTCGGCGGCGACGGCACCATGCTGGGCATCGCACGCCAGCTTGCGCCTTACAACGTACCCCTGATCGGCATCAACCAGGGGCGGCTGGGCTTCATCACCGACATTCCGCTCGAACGCATGATCCCCGCGTTGGGCGACATGCTCGACGGGAACGTCGAATCGGAACAGCGCAGCCTGCTCGAAGGGCGCGTCGAGCGCGAGGGCGAAACCATCTTCCAGGGCCTGGCCTTCAACGACGTGGTGGTCGCGCGCGGCAGCGGCTCGGGCATGATCGAGCTGCAAGTCGAAGTTGACGGCCACTTCATGTACAACCAGCGTTCCGACGGCTTGATCGTGGCCACGCCGACCGGTTCGACCGCCTATGCCTTGTCCGCCGGCGGACCGCTGCTGCATCCCAGCTTGCGCGGTATCGGCCTGGTGCCGATCGCGCCGCATTCGCTGTCGAACCGGCCCATCGTCGTGCCCGAGTCGTCCAGGATCGTGGTCGAGATCATGGGTGGGCGCGACATGAGCATCAATTTCGATATGCAATCGCTGGCAAGTTTGGCGCATGGCGACCGCATCCTGGTGCAGCGTTCCGGGCATACGATTACCTTCCTGCATCCTCAGGGCTGGAGTTATTACGATACCTTGCGCAGAAAACTTCACTGGAATGAATATCCGTCTGCCGAGGGTCAGTTAAAATAAACGCGCTCGGGTGCCATCCCCGCGTCGGCGGGGGTCCAGGATTCATTCCCATGTCCGTAGCGCTTCCGGGTCCCCGCTTTCACGGGGACGACAGGTCCGCCGATTTTGACGCTTAAACAATGCTCCGCACTCTATCCATTCACGACTTCGTCATCGTCGACACCATCGAACTCGATTTCGCCAGCGGCTTCACCGTCTTCACCGGCGAAACCGGCGCCGGCAAGTCCATCCTGATCGACGCTCTGGCGCTCGCACTGGGCGAGCGCGGCGATGCCAGCATGGTGCGCGAAGGCGCTTCCAAGGCCGACATCACGGCCGAATTCGCGACTGGGCCTGAAGTGGAAGCCTGGCTCGCCGCCAACGAGATAGCCAGCGAAGAGGCTTCCATCATGCTGCGCCGCGTGATCGACAATGCCGGACGCTCCAAGGCCTACGTCAACGGTATCGCCGCCACGGCGGCGCAATTGCGCGAACTGGGCGACATGCTGGTCGATATCCATGGCCAGCATGCGCACCAGTCGCTGTTGAAAAGCGATGCGCAACGCGTGCTGCTGGACAACCAGGCCGGCTTGCAGGATGCGGTCAAGGAAGTCTGCCAGCTTTACAAAGCTTGGCGCGCCCTGGTCAGGCAGCGCGAGGAATTCGAAACCAATGCCAAGAACGTGCTGCTGGAACGCGAACGGCTCGAATGGCAGGTCGGCGAACTCGACAAGCTGGCGGCCAAGCCCGGCGAATGGACCGAGATTTCGAACGAGCATAGCCGGCTGTCGCATGCTGCCCACCTCATCGAAGGCGCGCAGGAAGCCTTGAGTGCGATTTCGGAGTCGGACGACAACCCCATGCTGTCGCGCCTGTCTTCGCTCAACGCAAAATTGGCCAAACTGACCGATATCGATGCCGGCCTGAGGCCCGTACTCGAAGCGCTGGAACCGGCGCGCATCCAGTTGCAGGAAGCGGTCTACGCCTTGAACGATTACCTGGGACGCGTCGAACTCGATCCCGCACGCTTGCGCGAAGTCGAAGGCCGGCTGGAGGCGATCCATTCGACGGCGCGCAAGTTCCGCGTACAGCCGGAAGACTTGCCGCAGGAGCATGAAACCCTCGCCGCGCAATTGCGCCAATTGGCGCAA
>DASVYZ010000714.1:0-2347 GCA_036391935.1 Burkholderiaceae bacterium
CGGTTTTCGGCCCAGTCGGTTTCCATCACGCCTTCGGCCGGGTGCTCGATGTTGATCAGGAAGCCGTTTTCCTGCCAGAAGTCCTTGATCTGCGGCCACAGGATTTCCGGTGTCTGCTTCACGACGAGCCAATGCGCATCGTGGTCGCGCTCGATATGCATGCCGCCCAGGGCGGTCACGGCGACGGACGAAGCGCTTTGCACGGCAGGAGCGTTGGCGCCGCCCTTGTGCATATAGTCTTCGGCGGTGATCGAGCCGGAAGCCGGCACCTGGTAACGGTTGTCGCGTTGCAGCTGGGTCAGATCGGGCGGCACCGACAGGGAAGGCGTCTTGCTGGCGGCCTTGGTTGCGCTCTTGTAATCGATGCGGTCGGGCTCCATCACGGTGCTGAAGGAACTGCAACCGGCCAGGCCGGCAAGCGCCAAGGCGCACAAAATCCCCTGTTGAAGCTTGCTGCGTTGATCCATGAGAGCTGTCTTCCGAATAATAGATGTGATGCCAGAAATTTAATTATGTGCCGCTTATGTCACACTTAAGCCAGCACACCGGACTCGCGCAGCGCGGCACGCACGGTCTCGTGGTACTCGCTGCTCAAGCCCACCAGCGGCAAGCGAATCCCGGATGATATCAGACCCATTTGCGTCAGGGCCCATTTCACGGGTACGGGATTCGGTTCGACGAACAGCTTATTGTGCAGAGGCAACATTTTATTGTTGATGGCAATCGCTTCGGCCGTGCGGCCCGCCATGGCGGCGACGCACAGTTCGTGCATGGCACGCGGCGCGACGTTGGCCGTGACCGAGATATTGCCGCGGCCGCCGCAGAACATCAGCGCCATGGCGGTGGGGTCGTCGCCGGAATAGACGGCAAACGACTTGGGCGCCTGGCGCAGCAAATCGGTGCCGCGCGCGATATTGCCGGTCGCATCCTTGACGCCGACGATGTTGGGCACCTTTGCCAGACGCAGGATGGTGTCGTTGCTCATGTCGGCCACGGTGCGGCCGGGCACGTTGTAGAGGATGATGGGGATTTCCACCGCTTCGGCAACCGCTTTGAAATGCTGGTACATCCCTTCCTGCGTCGGCCGGTTGTAGTAAGGCACAACCAGAAGCGAGGCATCGGCGCCGACTTCATGCGCATAGCGCGTCAATTCGATCGCTTCGGCGGTCGAATTGCCGCCCGTGCCGGCGATGATAGGAACGCGCTTGGCGGCTTGATCGACGGCGACCTTGATCAATTCGCAATGTTCTTCAACCGTGACGGTGGGCGATTCGCCCGTGGTGCCGACGATGACGATGGAGTCGGTGCCTTCGGCGATATGCCAGTCGATCAGCTTGCGCAGGCCGGGGTAATCAAGGCTCCCGTCTTCATGCATGGGGGTGACGATGGCGACAATGCTGCCGGAAATCATAAGGATGCGCTTCGGTGAAAAGTAAATGTTCGATTGTAACGGATAGGCTGGCCGCGTGGGTTGGGAATCGCCTCAAATCAGCCTGCGGCGCATGAAGTCTTCCGGCACCGGAGGCTTGATGGCGCACAGGCGCTGCACCAGCGCCGGCCTGGGCGATTCGACATAGCCGTCTTCATAGGCCAGCACGCGCAGGTTTTGCGCCACGGCGAGCAACTCGCCGGATGCAAGCAGGAAATCGGGGCTGGAAGGCTTGCCGAATTGCCCATTACCCTCGGCAAAAGTTTCGATCAGCAAGACGCCACCCGGCGCAAGGCTATCGACTATGTGCGGAAACAGCGGCCGATGCAGGTAGTTGGTGATGACAATGCCGGCGAAGCGGTTTCCCCTGAACGGCCAAGGGTTTCCGCCTTCCAGGTCGGCTTGCTGCGTCACGATGCCAGGCTGAGTCAACGAAGACAGGGCCGCGGCATCGCGATCGACTGCCAGCACCGCATGCCCGGCTTCGGCAAACAGCTTCGCGTGGCGCCCGTGGCCGCAAGCAAGATCGAGCACTTCGCCATCCGGGACAAGCACCGCGAAGCGCCGCACCCAGGGCGACGCGGGTTCGGTGCCATGCGTGTGCGTCATCGGCCGTCGGAGCTCAGCTGTACGACAGGCCCATCGCCTCGCGCACGTCGCGCATGGTTTCCTGCGCCAGCTTGCGTGCCTTGTCGCAGCCGTCGGCCACGATGGCGCGCACCAGCGAGGGGTCGTCCAGGTATTGCTGGGCGCGCTCGCGCATCGGCTCCTGCTCGGCCAGGATGGCGTCGATCACGGGTTGCTTGCACTCGAGGCAGCCGATGCCTGCCGAGGTGCAGCCCTTGACCACCCAATCCTTGGTCTCCTGGCTGGAATACACCTGGTGCAATTGCCACACCGGGCATTTTTCCGGATTGC
>DASVYZ010000715.1:0-1573 GCA_036391935.1 Burkholderiaceae bacterium
TGGCATTGTGCTGGTCGCGCTCCGCGATCAAGCCGCCCAGCTCGGCGCGCATGTCGTCCAGGCTCAGCGCGAGGTTGCCGATTTCGTCGCTGCGCCTGAGCCGGACCTGCTGCTGCAATTCGCCGCGTGCCAGGCGCGCCGTAACCAATTGCAGGAAGCGCACAGGGCGCACCACGCGGTATTCGAACAGCAGCAGGATGAGGCAGAACGACACCAGCACCTGTGCCGACAAGGCGCCGACGAGCTTGAGAAAGTCGGCAATCAAGTCGTTGCGCGCCCGCTCGGTCGAAACTTCGATCAGGACCTGCCCGATCACGCGCTCGCCCAGCATGACCGGCCGCTTGTCTTGCAAGATCTGCCCCCGGCGCCGGGCAGCAGCCCTGACATCGACGAATCTGTTGCCGACTTCGTCGGTCACGGCCACGTGGACTACGTCGGGATTGCGCATCAGGGCCTGCACGGTCTGGTCGGCGACGACATGGTCGACGTTCCACAGCGCGACCGACATGGTCTGGGCCAGCATGTCGGCCGATTGTTCCATGGGCGCACGCACCTCCGCATCGACTTCGCGCTGGAAACGCTCACGAAGGAAGAGCTGGCTGAACAGCAAGGCAGGCAGGAGGATACCGAGCGCCACGCCGATGCTCATGATTTGCCGCAGCGATAACTTGACCAGGGTATTCCTGGCTTCGTCAGCGATTCGTTTAATCAGCATGGTTGAGCAGCGGGCTTATGCAGCATTACCAGGATTGCAATGTCAAACCGGAAATTAGTAGTTTAACAGTGTCCCACGCGAGGTGGAGTAATTCCCCGTTATTCCGGTCAAAAGACTGCTGTGGATTGAACGCGCGGCTCAATTTACTTGTTTTGCCGATTTGCGCCAACGCTGGATATTCGTGTCGACCAAGTCTTTCATCACATTTTGCTTGGCGTACTTGTACATCAGCTGCGACAGCTGCCCGCGCAATTCGCCGGTGTTGCAAGCCGATCTGTGCGACACCGTGAGGTAAAGGTTTTCGTTCGTGATCGCAACCGGCATGGTTTTGACGTTTTGCACGTTCATGCGCGCGGCATAGGCGAGGCCGGGGTCCTCCTCATAGATCAAGTATTGCACGCGACCGAGGCCGAGCATTTCGAGCGCCTGTTTCAGGCTCGGCACCGTGGTGATTTTCAGCGAAGCCTTGGCATAGCGGTCGAAATCCTCGCCGAAGCTGTTGTCGATCACAGTCACGCCCTGCAAGCCCACCAGGTCTTTCCATTTGGCATAGCCGAACTTCGCATCCTTGCGCGTCCAGATCACGGTGCGTGTTTCGCGGAAGGCTGGATACATATAATCCATGTATTCCAGGCGCGGCAGCGTGAAGAAGGCGCCGGCGATCATGTCGACGCGGCCCAGGCGCGTTTCTTCCTGCACTCGCGCCCAGTTGCCCACATACTTGACTTCGATGGTAATGCCGAGCTCCCTGGCCGCCATTTGCATCAAGTCGGCATTGGCGCCGATCAGATGGCTATCGTCGTCGGGATCGCGCCAGAGATAAGGCGGATATTCGGGATTGCCGCTGACTACCAGGTG